>NZ_JANSHN010000013.1:0-93614 GCF_047461655.1 Synechococcus sp. W55.1 | reverse complement strand
GCCAGGAACTTCTTGAGTTTTCTCTATCTCGTCAGTGCTCTCTTTTGGCTCAAATGAAAGATCAACACAACCTAGGACACCGCACCCACACCTAAAACGCTGGTCGCGTCAGTGTTGCGGAGCAATGTAACCCAGGCGCTCACCCTAACCTGAAACAACTAATATCCTGGCATCCGAATCCGAAGGAGAGCCGGAAAACCGAGTAGGACACGGATCCCTATCACTTGCCCCTCGAAACCCTGAAGATGGCGAGAACCGGAGCTGTGCCATTGAGGAGCTTGCTAAGTGCTGCACAGCCTTGCTCAACACCTGAATTAGGGTCATCCCAATTGGGTCAAACTTCTTCAGGTTTTCACTTCCGAATCTCTCCTATCCAACAGGTTTTGCAACCACACCCGAATATCCCGCAGGCTCTCCGGGGAAACTTCATGGCCCATCTCGTACTCGCGATAGGTAAAGTTCAGTGGCAGCGGGGCAAAATAATCCCTGATCTGGCGGCCAAAAGCAATCGGCAAAACAGCATCGGCAGTGCCATGAACTGCCAAGATGGCCAGGTGTTTCATCCGCTCCGGCTCCACCGCCTCGGCCAGGATCTCTGGAGATAAATGCCCACTCATCGCCACCACCCCTGCCAGCTTCTCCGGCTGGGTCAGAGCCAAATACAGGCTCATGATCGCCCCCTGGCTGAACCCCAGCAAATACACCTGGCTGGGATCCAAGGCAATATCCGGGATCCCATTGGGCAGCGCCTGTTCCAGAAAGCGGCTCAGGAGCTTGAGGCTATTGCGCGCTTGCTGGGGATCCCCCACCAGCCCTTCTGGCGTCCAGGCCATTTCAAACCAGGCAAACCCGCCCACACTCCAAGGAATAGGGGCTCTCAAGCTAATCACCGCCAACCGGGGATCCAGATAGGGGGCCAACTGGAACAAATCCCCCTCGTGGCTGCCGATCCCGTGCAGCATCACCAACACAGGTGCGGATCCCAAGCCGACCTGTCGAGGCGGCTGAAAGCGGTAGGTGAGGGGCAAAGAAGAAGGCACGCAGCGGATCCTCAAAGGCGGAGACAAGGTATGGCCGGCCTACGCCCAATCCTGGGGCTGGCGAAGCACCTGATGGAGCTTGGCTTCCCACGTGTCCGGCTGGGGCTCGTAGCCATATTCCCAGCGCACCAATGGCGGCAAAGACATCAAGATCGACTCGGTGCGGCCCTGGGTCTGGAGTCCAAAGATCGTGCCGCGGTCATAGACCAAGTTGAACTCCACGTAGCGCCCGCGACGATAGAGCTGGAATTGCCGTTCTCTCTCCCCCCATTCCATCCCCTGCCGCCGCTCCACAATCGGCACATAGGCCGGCAAGAAGGCGTCGCCACAGGTTTGCACCAACTGGAAAAGATGTTCCCAACTGCGGGATCCCACCCGCACCTGTAACGATGGTGGCTCAGAAGCCAGTTGTTCGGGATCCCCTTCCGCCTGACCTTCGGGCCGATAGAGAAGCCCAGGGCGTTCATCCTGATAGTCGAAGAAAATGCCGCCAACACCGCGCGCCTCGCCGCGATGGGGTAGGAAAAAGTATCGATCGCACCAGATCTTGAAAACTGGGTAGTAGACGGGATCCAAGCGGTCACAGGCTGCCTTGGCGGTGCGGTGAAAATGGGCCGCATCCTCCTCAAACAGGTAATAGGGGGTGAGATCCATCCCGCCCCCAAACCACCAAACCGGCCCCGCCTCAAAATAGCGATAGTTCAGGTGTACCGTCGGCACATAGGGGTTGCGAGGATGCAACACCATAGAGGTGCCTGTGGCGTAGAAAGGATGCCCTGCCGCTTCTGGACGCTGCTTCAGAATCGAAGGGGGCAGATGGGACCCGAACACCTCGGAAAAATTGACCCCCCCCTGCTCAAACACATCTCCCTGCTGAATGACCCGCGAGCGCCCACCCCCTCCTCCAGGGCGTTCCCAACGGTCTTCCCGAAACTTGGCTTTTCCGTCCAGGGCCTCCAGACGGGCACAGATGTCATCTTGTAGGCGCTGCATGAGCCGACTCACCTGTTGGCGGGCATCCACCGGCAGCGCTGCGGGGCTTGAGGTCAGCACCATAGTCTTCTAATCTCTCGAAACTCGCCAAAAACATCCCCCGCCCAGATAAACCCTCCCAGGCTGGGAGAACCGAACCAAAGAGTTCTAACCTGGCCGGGCAAGAAACTTTCTGTAAAATCCAGGCCGTTTTAGGATCTCACGTGGGAACCACCTCGTAGGGACGGAGCCGCGCCCACTTGTTCCGTTCCTCGCGAAAGCTCTGGCAGCCCACCACATCCCATTCCATCTCGGTGCCACCGTTGCGGATATTGACATTGATCTGGGGGCCTTGCGGCTCAAAATCCGGCGTCAACGTGAGATGAGGCTGCTGATGCTGCGCTTCCACGGCGTGGTAGGTGGTACAGCGGTCTACGTAGTAGCAGTGAATACAAATACACATGGCTGCTGCCTGCAAGAGACGGTTCCCAATCTCGAGGGTAGCATCCTGCCCCTTTCCAGACAGGGGATCCCCTCTTTCTCAGCCGATTCTTGAGATATTTCTTAGCAAAGAGAGGCATCTTCTCGTCTCTCGTCTAAAATCTCGACATATTTCTCAGGCTGAGGCTTGATCTGCCCTTAGGATCAAACCATCCAGGCTATCCAGAGGAACTGCCATGAACACTCACACCCGCTACCGCTTCACCTGTACCCTCTCCTTTGGAGATATCTACGGCCAGATCATCATTTGGCTGATTGTCATCTTTGCCAGCTTGGCCGCTGCCCTCTCCCTGATGAATAGCCCCCTCTACGCTTTTCTCACCATTGCCCTGATTTTGGTGATTTCTCTGCCTTTCCTGCTCTTCGCCTTCGTGACCACCCTGCTCAACCACATCGAGTTTGCCGTTGTCCCCCCTGAGGAAGAGGAAAATCGCGCTGCTGCTGCGGCTAAGTCGCCCGTGGCCGTCAGCTAGAAGCAACCAGCAGCCGGTTAGCGCTTGTCGGATGGATCCCTATTCCTCAAAGACACCCGTGCTGACTTGAAAAAAACCGCGGCTCTCTTGGTCTAGCGCTTGGGTTGGCTCCTGCAAGGCAAGCAGGTGGATGACTTTTTATTTGCAATTGTTTTACGATTGTTAATGTTAGGACTGTAAGGCACAGCTTTTTCCAGCCTTGTCCAGGTCTGTGGCTGAGCTACAGGCACCCTGTTGTGGGCAAAAGGGAGCTACGGCTCGGCTGTGGCGAGGCAGGGGCTGGCTTCCTGCTCAGCAAGTTTTGGGAAAAGCGTTGAGTCGGCTTAGAAGAGGACTGGGTGTTTTGGGGCAGATGAAAAGTAGCTTGGTGCAGCTCGATTATCGAGTTTATAAGTTGGCGCGGCTGTTGAGCGAATATCTGGAGTTGGGGGAATGGGTTGCCCTGTCTGCTGGTTCGCTGGGTGAAGAGCCTTCCGGTAACGAACATCAGGCTTGGCTTGGCAGATTTTCAGCTTACCTGTCAGAGTCGGAGCAGGGTTCTTGCCCTGGCGTCGGTGAACGGGATCCCGTAGGCTAGGTAGGCCCTCCCCCACTGCACCCAACATGCGGATCCCTTCTTGGTGGCCGAAGCTCAGTTTTCAGGTTTGGCTAATCTTTGTCGGTCGGCTGCTTTCCCAAACCGGAACCGGCTTTACCCTGTTTTATGCCACCCTCTTTTTTGTCAATCAGGTAGGGCTGACCGCCACCCAAGTGGGCTTGGGGCTGGGCATTATGGCTTTTGCCGGGGTGTTTGGCCGCATCCTGGGCGGCTCGATGGCCGATGGAGCTTGGGGGCGCCGCTCCACTTTGATCCTCTCCCTGGCCATTTCCAGCTTGGGGTCGTTTGGGTTTGCGCTCTCCCATAACTTTTGGAGTTTTGCTCTGGCCAATGTGGCTGCAGGTTTGGGGCAGGGGTTGTACTGGCCGCCTGCAGAAGCGATTGTAGCGGATCTAACCACCCGCGAGCAGCGCAACGAAGCCTACGCCCTCAACCGTCTGGGGGACAACTTGGGCCTCAGCCTTGGGGTGGCTATGGCCAGCACGCTGGTGGCTCTGACGGGGGCCTATCGGCTCTTGTTTGTGATCGATGGTGTCACTTTTCTGATCTTTCTGGCGGTGCTTTGGTTTTTTATCCGGGAAACTCGGGCGACTTGTCCGGCAGCAGAGCCGGTGTTGGCAGGTTGGAAAACCGCTCTCAGGGATCGCTCCCTCTTGGTGTTTGGCCTGTCGAATATCCTGTTCACCACCTATGTCGCTCAGCTCAGCAGCAGCATGCCCCTCTACTTCCGCAATGGGGTAGGGATCCCAGAGGTGCAAATCGGCATTTTGTTTGCCTTACATGGGGCCTTGGTTGCTCTGCTGCAGATGCCGGTGGCCCGTTGGCTGAATCGCCGGACGCGCATTCAAGGGTTGCAGGGATCCGCCCTGATGTGGGGGGTAGGATTTCTCTTGGTTTGGCTTAGCGGTCTGGCGGCGGGATTGGGGTCGGTGGTGGCAGTCTTGGCGCTGGCGGTGCTCTCTTTGGCGTTGGTGAGCTACAACCCCTCTGCCTCTGCTTTGGTGGCGGATTTGGCACCGGATCACTTGCGGGGAGTGTATCTGTCGGTCAACTCTCTTTGTTGGTCGGCGGGGTTTGCCCTTGGCCCGATGATTGGGGGGATGGCCTTGGACTTGCCGCAACCGTGGGCAAGCGGGCTGTGGATCTTTTGGGTGATCACCGTCAGTTGGGTTTGGGGGATCCTCGGCTTTCTAAACCGCATTCTGCCCTGCAAGGTGAATAGAACCGCAGCGCCTCTGGTGATGGAGCCCGCTCCCCTCGGTGATGCGGAACGCTAGAGCCTAGAAAGGAGACAGATCTCGGGATCCCAATCTTGGCCAACAGTTTGCCAGGGTATGGATGATGACTTTTAGATGGAATAGATAGAACGCCAGGGATCCCTGGCTAGCGCTGAAATTGCAGGGCCTTTCCCCGCACCGAGGGATCCACACGGCCATTTTGAAAGGCGATCTGCCCGCCCACGAGGGTTAGCAGTGGCCAGCCTACCAGCTCCCACCCTTCAAAGGGGCTCCAGCGGCATTTGGTCAACAGTTCTTCTCGCCGCACCGGCTTGGGGGTATGGCGATCCACCAACACCAAGTCAGCATCGTAGCCCACTTGCAGTCGTCCTTTGTTAGGGATCCCGTAGAGGCGGGCCGGCGCCTCACACATCCACCGCACCACCTGCGCCAGCGTACAACGCCCCTGCTGGGCTGCCGTCAACATCAGAGGCAAAGCGGTTTCCACGCCGGGCATACCGGAAGGGGAGTGGGGATAGGGCTGAGCCTTTTCTTCCAAAGTATGAGGGGCATGGTCGGTGGCAATGCAATCCAGGATCCCGTCGTGCAGCCCCTGCCACAGTTGGGCCAGGTTAGCGGGATCCCGCAGGGGGGGGTTCATCTGGGCCAGGGATCCCAGACGAGCGTAATCGGCGGTGCTGAGCAGTAGGTGTTGGGGGGTCACCTCTGCCGTCACCCAAGCTGGCTTGTGCTGGCGCAGCAGCTCGACCTCTAGACCGGTGGAAAGGTGCAAAATGTGTAGGCGATGGCGGTAGCGGGTGGCCAAGTCCAAAGCCCGCCGTGAGGCGATCAGGGCCGATTCCTCGTCCTGAATTTGCGAGTGAACAGCTACGTCTGTGCGTCCGGCAAACAGGGCCTTACGAGCTGTGATGCGAGACAAATCTTCGGCATGGACGGCAATTAAAAAGTTGGGATCCGTTTCCCCGAAAATCCGTTCTAGCGCCGCCTGATCATCCACCAAGAGGGGGCCATGCATGGATCCCATGAAGATTTTGATGCCACAGGCTCCCTGCACCGTTTGCAGCTCTTTTAGGTTATCGGCAGTGGCCCCGATAAAAAAGCCGTAATTGACTACACACTTGCTGGCCGCACGGGCCAGCTTGTCATCCAGCGTCGCTTGGTCAATCGTCAGGGGGTCGGTGTTGGGCATCTCCAAAAAGCTGGTCACCCCGCCCCGGGCACAGGCCCAGGATCCCGTCTGCAGGTCTTCTTTGTGCTCGCGGCCAGGCTCGCGAAAGTGAACTTGGGGATCGATAACCCCCGGCATCAGGGTATGGCCCTCAGCGTCAATGATCCTTGCCACCCCTTCTGGCGAGAGGTTTGGGCCGATTTGGGCAATGCGCCCCTCCCGCACCAGCACATCTCCCCGCCAGGGATCCCCTTCCGGCACCAGCAGCTCAGCATTTCGGATCAGCAAATCGCCAGACAAAGCTCCGCCCTCCCTCAAAGGCGCTCTCAGAATAACACCAACCCCAGTCGGAGCGCGTTAAGAATTGGCTGAGCACCACTTCATCTGCAAAAGGGCTGTAATCTGGGATGGGGGCTAAGATCGGTAGGATGTCCGACAAGGGGCTGTAGCTCAGATGGATAGAGCAAGCGCCTCCTAAGCGCTAGGTCGGCGGTTCAAGTCCGCCCAGTCCCGTCTCCTCAAGCCGCCAAATCTCGCCCAGGCAAGTCAATGATAAAGGTTGCAGGAGTTGTGCAGGTCGTAGCCAGAGACCAGAACCTCTTGCTGGCGATCCCCGAGGCCAATGTCACAGCGCAGGGGATCCCCACCAGCAGTTGTGTAGGTGTAAGACTCAGTCATCCAACGCATGCCAGCTGGGCCAGGAGTGGGAGGAACAACTTCGGGGAGACGATAGTTGGGGGCTTGCCAGGGATCTTGCAGATAACGATCCCCGTGGATCCCTCCGAATTCAATATCGGCGTAGCCGGAGGGATAAACCGTAAAGTCCATGCGGAAGATTTCCGAAGCACGGCCAACGGTCGCCAAAGCTGTTTGGGCTTCAGCAACTCTGGAACGGCGAATGTGGTTAAGCAGGTTGGGAATGGCCACCGCGCAGAGAGTACCGACAATCACAATGACCACAAGCAACTCGATCAATGTCATGCCACGAGGAGCTGCAGTGGCCAGACGGAAAAGGATTCTCCTGAGATAGACTTCATGAAGGGAAAACCGATTCATGACAGCCTCAGCCCCACTTTGGGAGAAATCAGGCACCCGGCTAAACCCGAAGGATCTTGCCCTGGTATTCAAGCCTTTTCTTGGTCTCAGGTTACCCTTCGCAGACCCAAAACTTTCCTCATCAAATCATGTGAACTCCTGAATCCAAAACCCCACTGGATATCAACTGTAGGTAAATTTTTTGTAAACTGGCTTCAAGTTTTAAGGCCAGATAAATCTGAGTTCACTGTGAACTGTTTTCGCGGCTGTCTATGGGGTGACACTGCCAGTTGCTACTGCCCCAAACTTTTATGTGTTACCCATTTTTGGAACAGCAACAGATGAATTTTTGCCTGTGGCTATCTCAATCCTATGGACGGGAATGTCAGACTTATGGTCATTTCGATTCAAACTGGGGCACTGACCCACGCCTAAAACCTTTACTTTCAGAGCGGCGGGAGCTTTGGCAGGATGAGTACGTCGTTCTCAGCCCCCTGTTGGGATGGGGCAATACCCCGATTAGCCCAAGATGTCTATACAGCGGCGAATCAATACCTCACTCATGCGTTGGCGGTAGAGGGCGCTGGCCCGAAAATCCGCGATCCAGCCGTGGGCTTGCTCTGCCAAAAGTTGGGGAAGGTGTTCTGGATTGGGCCGGGATCCCATCTGGATCAGTTGTGGGGGCGAAAGGGCGGCATTGAGCCCGAAGCGATAGTTGCCTGAGTCGGGATCGCGCGATCCGGCAACGATCACCAGGGCGGGATCCGTTTGGGTGATGCCGAGCCGCTGAAAGGTGCTGGGGCTGCGCAGGCGTTGGGCCGGGATCCAGATGGATCGCAAGGCTTCCCCCGGCTGCAGCAGAGTTTGTTGGGGGCCGGTTTGAAAGTCCTGAGCGGGGATGTGGCGCAGGGATCCCTGCAGATCGATCAGCGTGTAGGTGGCCTCAAGGGCGATCAACACGGGCGCTACGACACCGACACTCAGGGCCAGACAGAGATTTCCCCCTATCGTTGCCAGGTGGGCCACTTTGAAAGAGGCCAAAGATGCCATTCCCTCGCACAGGGCGCGGATCCCCGGCCAATGGGGCGGCCAAGGGTATTGCAGCAGTTGCTGGAAGGTACAGGTTGCCCCCAGTTTTAGCCCTTCTGCGCTGATTTCCAGCTCATTCCAGCCCAGAGGATGCAAATCGACCAGTCCCCGCAGGTGGGGTTGCGGCTGGGAGAAGAGCCAAGTCCCCCCGGCCAGCCAGTTCCAGCCGGGATCCCAGGCGGTCAAGTCCTCAAGCTGTCGGGGACGAATGTAAGTGTGCAGATGGTGCAGATCCATCGGTTCTCTCAGGCGCTGAAGGGAATCAAGGGGTTGTAGCTTCGCCCCAAAAACCCTGGGCAGGGATCCAGACTGCAGGCTTCAGGGGGCTAGAGAGCTTCCTCAAAGCATTGGGCGAGGGCCTGGCACAGCTCAGGGACAACATCAGCAGGCCAAAAACCTTCTCCGCGCCGGCCTTGATGCAATTGCACATAGAGACCCCAGGCAGTGGCGCTGCCGCTGGCTATCAGGGTCAAAGCAGGGAAAGTCTGCTCCAGCGTAATGCTCTCCTCCGCCATCAGTTGGGATGCGATGGCCTCCATATCCTGCTGCAGGCGCTGCACCCCCTGCACAAACGCTTGCCACTCCTCCTGAGTGAGCTCCAGCGCCCAGGTTTCTCCCCCCACCAGGGCAACAAAAGGGGAACGGGTGGGATCCCAGCCCAGCCGCCAGCCGGATCCCTTGTGCAAAGAGGGGCGGCGTCCCGCCGTGGCGATTGGGAACCCGTCGTCGGGAACAGACATGCGAGGAAAAGCATCCATGGTGCTCCGCACCGCTAACGCGACCACTGCAGGTGGGCCAGAAAAGATGCGGGTAAAATCGACAGGGTGTGTTTTAGGATAAAGCGGCCATGGCCAGTTGTCAGCCTCCCACTGCCAAACCTCGCCGGTTTTCAAGGACTTCGTCCTGCAAGCAGAGCACCCTCATTTCCGGCTTGGGCCTGTTGCTGACGGCCTTGGCGCTCCATGCCGCCGACGCGACCGGCGTTGGCGAAGAGACCTTTGCCACGGCGGCCACCCCCGAAAACCCAATCCTGCACATAGGCATTGTGCAACGCTTTGGCCGTTCTGAG
Source organism: Synechococcus sp. W55.1 (assembly GCF_047461655.1). NCBI lineage: Bacteria > Bacillati > Cyanobacteriota > Cyanophyceae > Synechococcales > Synechococcaceae > Synechococcus > Synechococcus sp. W55.1. The sequence goes on along the minus strand of NZ_JANSHN010000013.1, from coordinate 84,431 downwards.
ACGGATCAGGTGGAGCTGGCAGCGCCGACGGGATCCCTTCTCACCCTGGAATTTGCCCAAGCAGACGGCAGCACCCAAACGCAGCGAACGCCTCGGGTCAGCATTGGCATTGTCAATCGCGCCCTGACCTCCCCGGAAACCGTATATCGTCTAATTCTCAGCAGCCACAAAAGCTTTGAGAGTGCCGAGGCCAATGCCAACCATTGGCAGTCTCTGGGCATCAGCACCGAGATCGCCCAGCCGCAAGAATGGCAGGTGTGGGCCAGCCGCGCCTACACCCCGCAACAACTGGCCCAGATTCAGCAGTATGCCCAGAAAGAAGGGATCCCCCATGTGCGGCTCGAGGTGCAGGAGCGGCGAGAACGGGCGGAGCTGAGCTGGATCCATGAACACTTTCGCTACCACCGCACCCGCCTCAGGGTGACCTCTGATGCCGGCTATCTACGGGTGAACGACCACTACTATGCCGGATCCATCACCTTTCAGCCCAATGCCTACGGCAGCTACACTGTGGTCAATGCCGTGCCTCTGGAAACCTATTTGCGGGGGGTAGTTCCCCACGAGGTGGGGCCAGGGGCCCCTTTTGCCGCGATGGCCGCCCAGGCGATTTTGGCGCGCACCTACGCCCTCAAGAACCTCCACCGCTTTCAGGTTGACGATTATCAGCTCTGCGCCAATACCCATTGCCAGGTTTACAAGGGGTTGACCGGAACTCACCCACGGGCAGACGAAGCCATTCGCCAAACCAGTGGCCTGGTGCTCACCTACAATGGCGAGCTGGTGGATGCTGTCTATTCCTCTACCAATGGCGGCATCTCGGCGGCCTTTGAAGATGTTTGGGACGGGGATCCGCGCCCCTACCTGCGCCGGCAAGCGGATATTGCCCATCAACCGGGTAAGCCCTTGGATTTGCGGCAGGAGAGCAGCTTCCAGGCGTTTTTGGCCCAACGAGAGGGCTTCAACGAAGCAGGGGTATCCCGCCTATTCCGCTGGGAGTTCTCCCTATCTCTGGAGGAGCTGAACACCCAGTTGCGCGCCGGCCAAGACTACCTGGGGATCCCCATGCCCACTTGGAGCAGCATCGCGGGAATGCAGATCCTGGAGCGCTCCACCAGTGGCCGGGTGCAGGCGATGCAATTGGACTTGCAGACGGCAGAAGGGATCCACTCCATTCTTTTGCGCAAAGATCAGGTGCGCTTGGCTTTTCCCCGCCTGTACAGCACCCTGTTTCGGATAGAGCCTCTCAAACAAGGGGAGCGATTGGCGGGCTATCGCTTTATCGGCGGCGGCTTCGGCCATGGGGTGGGCTTGAGCCAGTACGGCTCCTATACCCTGGCTCGGCAGGGGTTTAACGCGGCGCAAATCCTGGCTTTTTACTACCCCGGCACCACCTTGGCCCCGCTGGGATCCCTCTCCCTGCAGTTGCCTGCCGTCTCAGCAGCCTACTCCGTCCGCTAGAGATTCAGCTAGAAGCCACAGGAGCCCTGCCCTCTGCCCACAGGGCGAGGGTCGGGAGGAATGCAAGGTTGTGTTGATCTTTATGTTTGAGCCAAAAGAGAGCACTGACGAGATAGAGAAAACTCAAGAAGTTTCTTGCCAATTTGTCAAAACGAGAAAATAGATGTCGGTACTGCTTTAAGATCAACACGACCTAGCTTAGGGCAGCGCCGAAGAACTCCACCGCTTCTGCCAACACGTCCAAAAAGCGATCCACCTCCGCCAAGGTGTTGTACAGGTAAACACTGGCTCGGGCAGTGGACTGTACTCCCAAATAGCAATGGAGAGGCTGAGTGCAGTGGTGCCCTGCTCGAACGGCAATGCCCTGCTCATCCAGCAAAGTAGACAGGTCGTGAGGATGGACGGCCTCCACCGAAAAGCTGACCAGCCCTGCCCGTCGCGCCGGATCCTTGGGGCCATAAACCCTAATACCCGCTATGCGCTGGATCCCGTCCAACAGGTGGGCAATCAACCTTTGTTCGTGGGCATGAACCCGCTCCAGACCGATCTGGCTCAAGTAATCTACGGCTGCCCCTAACCCCACCGCCTGGGCAATCGCCGGCGTACCGGCTTCAAATTTGTGGGGGATATCCGCATAGGTGGCGTGATCCCAGTACACATCGGCGATCATCTCTCCCCCGCCCAAAAAGGGAGGCATCGCTCGCAGCAGCTCCCGCCTGCCGTAGAGGACGCCGATCCCCGTCGGGCCACACATCTTGTGCCCCGAAAAGGCCAGCCAATCGCAATTCAGCGCCTGGACATCCACAGGCATGTGGGGCACGCTCTGGCAGGCATCCAGCAAAACCTTGGCTCCGTAACGATGGGCCAGTTCAGTAATCTCCTGAACGGGGTTGATGGATCCCAGCATGTTGGAGACCTGGGTTACCGCCACCAAGCGGGTGCGGTCGCTGAGCAAAGATTGGTAGTGCTCCAGATCCAACTCTCCCTCTGGCGTGATCTGGATGAACTTGAGGTAGGCTCCCGTCTTCTGGGCCACCCATTGCCACGGGATTAGGTTGCTGTGGTGCTCCATCACCGAGAGGACGATCTCATCCCCCCGCTCCAGATGGCTCAAGCCCCAACTGTAGGCCACCAGATTGATGGCTTCGCTGGCATTGCGGGTGTAAATGATCTCCTGAGGAGAAGGCGCGTTCACAAAACGAGCGATCTTTTCCCGCGCCCCCTCATAGGCATCTGTGGCTTCGTTGCTCAGCGTATGCACCCCGCGATGCACGTTGGCATTGCAGTGTCGATAGTAATGATCCATCGCCTGCAGGACTGCCAGTGGCTTTTGAGAAGTGGCAGCGTTGTCAAAGTAGATCAGCGGGTGGCCGTTGATCTGGCGCTGCAAAATCGGAAAATCTGACCGCACCTGGGCAGCCAGGTCGAAAGAATGATCAAGCTTGAAAGAAGAAAGGGGGGATACCGCCATAGTCTGCGCAAAAGGCCTGCTTCCCTCAGTATGACATTGCTTCGGGCCAGCCCTCGGCCAACCCCTCTGCCCAAACCGTTGCAACGGCCAGGGATCCCTTCCGCCCTGACCTGAAAGCGAAACTTGTCACAAAATGTAACCTGATGTTAAGATTAGTTACAGCAATCGATATGAGGTATTGACAATGCAATCTTCTCCCAGGATCCCTTCTCGCTTGGACTCCGCTTCTGTTGCCCAGTACTACGACACCACCAACGACTGGATTCCGGGCTGGACGGAGCAAGCAGAGCGTTGGAATGGACGCTTGGCCATGTTGGGCTTGGTGATCAGCATCGCTACGGAAGCGGCGTTGGGCCACAGTGTTTTTGCCAGCACTCTCGCCCAGTGGCTAGGTCTGCAATAACCTGCAATAATCTGTCAAAGAACTTTTCGGTAGAGCCACATCGGGCATCTCAGAGAGTTTCTCTTCGGCTTTGAGATGTTATGGCTCTACCCTTTCATCCAGCTCTTTCACCCTCCTTCAATCCCTATCTTGACAATCCAATGATGCTTGACAATCCCTTCCTCCCCTACATTGCCGTAATGGTGGCCGGGTTGGTGGCTGCTGTTGTGATTGGTTCGATGGCTTTCTTCAACTCCAAGCGCCCTGCCGGTTGGGAGAGTGCCAGTCGCCCGCGGTATGTGCCGCAGTACGGTCAAGATGGCGATACCCCGCCGGAGTGGGAGATTGGCTGGACGGAGAAGGCCGAGCGATGAAACGGACGGCTGGCCATGTTGGGGTTTGCCATAAGTGTTGTGGTAGAGGCCATTGTGGGCCACAGTGTGTTTGCCTCTGCACTGGGGATCCGCTGATCCCAGTTGAAAGCTGTCTGATGGCTGGAAGAATTGGAAAATGGCAGCCGGAGAGCTCCGCCTCTCTTCTTCTGGCTTTGACTAAGCCTTTGCCAGTACCCCAAGCTGGAGCTGGCTGCAGATGCAAGTCACTGCTGGCCTTCAGCCTTTACCACTGGATAATCTTTTTCTGAACAGCTGTCATGCACATGGCAACGCGGGCGTTGATCTCATCCTCAGAGCCGAAAATATCTAGCTTTTCTTTGAGCCTTTGGATACAGTTTTGTACGGTCTTCTTGCTGGTGTGAATGCGATCGGCAATGGCTTGGTCGGTGAGGGCTTCTTTGCAGAGCAAATTCAAGACCTCAATTTCTCGTTCCGTCAGCTTCGTAAGACCGCGCAACTCCCGCGGCATGCGCAATTCTCCATTGAGGGCACTTTTGGCCCCCTCCAAAAACACGGTGCGCCGTTCCATTTTGTTGACCGCGGCAAACCCACCCTGGTGTTTGCTGATCAGGCCCACCAATGGAGTTAGCAGCAGCGGCTCGCTGGAATAGGCCATCACATTTAGGGTGGGGTAGTTCTCAAAGATATGACGCAGGAACTCTAGGCCAGGCTCGGCAGACTGCTCCCCGCTGGTTTGACCGTAGAGCAGATCGGCTACAACCAAGTCCGGTTGTTCCCGCTGCAAGCGCAGGATGGCGTCCATAGGGTTGGTGACCGTAATGCACTGAGCATCGGCTGCAATCCGTTGCAGCCACTCACAGTTGTTTTGAGCCACCTCTGGATGATCTTCGACGATCAAAAACTTGAGCGGGGCAGTGGGGCTTTCAACCTCGGGCATCAATCCACTCCTCTAAATCCTTATCTTGTAGTCCATTCTCTGCCGAGCGAGCTTGGCCGAGATGCGTTCGTCGGCAAGGGATCCGTCTGCAAGCATAGCTCCCAGCCGACTACCCCAGTGTAGCCTCAGGTAGGGGCTTAGAGGTGAGCCTGGGGGGGTGGGAAAGGACAGGTTAGGCTAGAGGGTGACGTCAACCGGATCTGAACTGTGGTACCCCTGCAAGATCGCAACCCAACCACCCGCACAGCCTATGTCACTTATGCCCTGGTGATCGTTAACATCTTAATTTTTCTGTACCAGCTAACCCTGTCGCCACAAGAGCTGGCAGCTTTTTTCCGAGAGTGGGCAGTGGTACCGATAGAGTTGACGGCCAGTTTTCGAGGGGAGCTCACCTCTTCGTCGCGTCCGGAATGGATAACCCTATTCACCTCACAATTTCTGCATGGGGGCTTTCTCCACATTGGCGGGAACATGCTTTTTTTGTGGGTTTTCGGCAACAACGTTGAGGATCGCTTGGGCCATGTGCGCTACCTCATCTTTTACCTGGCTTGCGGAGCTTTGGCTGCGCTAACGCAGTGGTTTTTCGATATGGGATCCCCCATTCCTTCACTGGGGGCAAGTGGTGCCATTGCCGGCGTATTGGGAGCGTATATTTTGCGCTTTCCACGGGCCGAGATCCTAACCTTGGTGCCCTTGGGTATTTTTATCACAACCCTCTACATTCCAGCTTGGGTGTTCCTGGGCTTTTGGTTCATCCAGCAAGCCTTCTACGGCATTGCCAGCCTACAGACGCCTACCAACATCGGTATGCAGGGTGGGGGGATTGCCTATTGGGCCCATGCGGGCGGTTTTGTGTTTGGGGCCATTTTGGGGCCGCTGATGGGGTTGTTTTCCGGCAAAAGCCCTTATGACCGCCAAATGACTTGGCAACAACGTGACAGGGATCTGTTTTGATTTGATCAGCTTTGATACTTTCTCAGTCTATTGTTAATCGGATAGCAGCGTGATGGGAGAAAGCCATGGTCAGTCTATCTGCCAAGCCTCTAACTCTGGAAGACTTTCTACAACAGCCGGAAACTCAGCCCGCCAGCGAGTTCATCAAAGGAGAAATTATCCAGAAGCCCATGCCACAGGGAAAACATAGCCGTCTCCAACTAAAACTGGGTAGCTTCATTAACGAGATGTTGGAGCCTTCTCAACTGGGAATGGCATTTCCAGAGCTGCGCTGCACCTTCGCCGGATACGCGATTGTGCCCGATATTTCTGTGATCCCCTGGGATCGGATCCCTGTAGATGAAGATGGCACCATTCAAAATCTCATCCCCTTTTGCCCTGATTGGATGATCGAGATTCTCTCTCCCGATCAAAATCCAATGAAGCTGGTCAAAAAAATCTTGATCGGCCTGGATCACGGCTGCCAAATGGGGTGGATCGTGGCTCCCGAAGAAAGGGTTGTTTTCGCCTACCCTGCCGGGCAGCAGCCGACAGTACATGAGGATCCCCAAGAGGTGATCCCCGCTCCCGCCTTCGCCTCAGGGATCCAACTGACAATCGCAACTTTGTTCGGCTGGATGCAAGTTCAAGCTGGCGAGAGCCACAAGTCCAATGCGGGATAGAAAAAGAGTGGATCTCCTTCCATCCCTCAATTCTCAATTCAAATTCAACATTCAGTTGTTGTAGAGGGCAGGGGCTTGGGCAACCGTCTCACCAGTTTGGGGCAGTTCCTGCCGCAGCAGCGCCACCAAGGCGTTGGTGGATTGGTCGTAGAGGCTGGTCACCAGCTTGGGATAGAGGCCAATGCCGATGATTGGGATCAGCAGACAGGCAATGATGAACACCTCGCGCGGCTCGGCATCCACCAACTCTTCGTGTTCGGTGAGCTCTTTGTTCTCCGGGCCAAAGAAAATCTGCCGCAACATCGACAGCAGGTAGATGGGGGTCAGGATCACCCCAACTGCCGCCAGGAAAACCACCACCAGCCGGAAGGGGAGAGAGTAAGCATCGGTGGTGGCCATGCCGATAAACACCATGATCTCGGCCACAAAGCCGCTCATCCCAGGTAGGGCCAAAGAGGCCAGCGAGCAGGCGGTGAACATGGAGAAGATCTTGGGCATCTTCAGGCCCACACCGCCCATTTCTTCCAGCTCCAGTGTGTGGGTGCGGTCGTAGGTGGCCCCCACTAAGAAGAACAGGCTGGCCCCGATCAGCCCGTGGGAGATCATCTGCAGCATGGCGCCGCTCATGCCGATCTCCGTCAGGGATCCGATACCGATGAGCACGAAGCCCATGTGGCTGATGGAAGAGTAGGCGATCTTCCGTTTCAGGTTGCGCTGGGCAAAAGAGGTGAGGGCGGCAAAGATGATGTTCACCACCCCCAACACGATCAGCACCGGCGCAAAGTAAAGATGGGCATCCGGCAGCATACCCGCATTCATGCGCATCAGGGCGTAGCCCCCCATCTTGAGCAGGATCCCGGCCAGCAACATGTGAACCGGCGCGGTGGCTTCTCCGTGGGCATCGGGCAGCCAGGTGTGCAAGGGGAAAATGGGCAGCTTCACCCCATAGGCAATCAGAAAGGCCCCGTACATCAGCAGTTGGAAGGTGAGCGGATAGGTCTTGTGGGCCAGATCCGTCATGTCAAAGCTGATGGGATCCCCGTAGAAGGCCATGGCCAGACCTGCCACCAAGATAAACAGGGAGCTGAGGGCCGTGTAGAGGATGAACTTGGTGGCCGCATAGAGGCGGTTTGCCCCACCCCAAATGGAGAGGAGCAAGTACACCGGGATCAGCTCCAATTCCCACATCAGGAAGAAAAGCAACATATCCTGCACGGCAAACACCCCGATCTGCCCGCCGTACATGGCCAACATCAAAAAGTAGAAGAGGCGAGGCTTGAGAGTGACCGGCCAAGCGGCCAAGATGGCCAGCGTGGTAATAAACGCCGTGAGCAGGATTAGGGGCATGGAGAGGCCATCGGCCCCCACCGACCAGCTCAAGCCCACTTGGGGTACCCAGGTGTAGCGCTCCAGCAGTTGCAAACCTGTCTGGCCGGGATCGTAGCCGACATAGAAGCCGGCCAGCAGAATCAGCAGATCCGTGACCGCAATGAACAAAGCAAACCAGCGGATCCGCTCGGCCAACTTTTGTGCGTAGGCGCGGGTACTGGGATCCCCAGCCGGTGCTGGGATCAGGGGAATAAATAGGGCGGCCAACACAGGGTAAGCGATGACCGTGGTCAGCCAAGGAAACTCGTGCAAGCTGGGCAGCGCCATGGATGTAACCTCGCTTGTGCCATACCATCAGAGGGATCCCTGCCGGCTGCAATCCGACAGCCCTTTACCAGAATCGCCCTTGAGTATCTATGCTTAGCAAATCTACAGGATTATCTTAAGGCTCCCTCTCCCTTTGCGTTGGGATCCCTGGGATGGAGCAGATGCATTGGTGAATGTTGTACCCGAAAATCAAAAATAATCTCCCACTGTCCTCCCAAGGTAACCAATCTCATCATGCCTCGGCCCAAACTGATCATCCACGGCGGAGCCGGCAGCGCCCTGGAAGGGGAAAGCAGCCTGGAAAAAGTGAGGGGATCCCTGCGGCAGGTGGTGGAGAGCACCTACGAGCTGCTATTGGCCGGGCAGAGTGCCGAGGCAGCAGTGTTGCATGCCTGCCAGTTGCTGGAAGACGATCCGCTCTACAACGCCGGGACAGGGTCGGTCTTGCAGTCGGATGGGCAAATCCGCATGAGCGCCGCTCTCATGAACGGGGCCACCCAGTCCTTTAGCGGGGTGATCAACGTCAGCCGGGTTCAGCATCCCATCCTCATGGCCCAGGCTCTGCAATCAAGCCCGGATCGCGTGGTGGCCGAACAAGGGGCAGCGGAGCTGGCGCGGGAACTGAAGTTGCCGGTCTATGATCCGGCCACTCTCAAGCGGGTTCAAGAGTGGGTGCAGTTGCGTCAAACCCATCCCCCGACCAGGGTTCTCACCGCTCTGGCCATGGGCACGGTGGGGGCGGTGGCCCTGGATCAACAGGGGCAAATCTGTGCCGGCACCTCCACCGGCGGGCGGGGGTTCGAACGGGTGGGGCGGGTGAGCGATTCGGCCACTCCGGCGGGAACCTATGCCAGTGCGGTGGCGGGAGTCAGTTGCACCGGTGTTGGGGAAGATATTTTGGATGAGAGCTTGGCGGCGCGGATTGTGATTCGAGTGGAAGATGGCCTCAGCCTGAAAGCGGCCATGGCCAAGTCTTTTCAAGAGGCCCGCCAACGTCGCCGCTCCTTTGGGGCCATCGCTCTATCCTGCTCGGGGGAGATTGCCTGGGATACCACCACCGACCTGCTGCTGGCCGCCTACCACGATGGGCAGGGGATCGGCTTGACGATCTAGGCTGCCAACCGGGCTTGCGGGCTTAGACCTGGACAAGCCTGAGGCGGTTGGATAAGAGTAGAGATAGTACTTAAACAAACCAAGTCTGCCCCCTGGCGGGCCACTGTAGAGCGTTTATGGCACTTCACGCGGAGTTGCACCGCCATCTGGGCGGGTCGGTTGTTCCCCGAATTCTGTGGCGCTATTTTCACCGCCAGGGATCCCCTTTGGCAGAGCGCTTTCCCACCTATGCCGAGTTCGAGGAGTTCTACACCCGCCCGCGCAACACCCTCGAAGATTACCTGGAGCTGCACACGCTGGTGGAACAGGTGCAAACCCTGGAAACCCTGCCCTATTTTATCTACCGCCTGCTGCGGGGAGCCTACGTCTTTGAGGATCTGGCCTACCTGGAGATTCGCTACACTCCCTACCTACGCACGGATCCCAGCCTGGATGAGGGGGAGCGCCTCAAGCAGATGCGCCAGGTGATCGAGACGGTAGGACAAGCCAGTCAACAGCGAGAGTATCCCATCGTCACCACCCAGATCGTCTGTTTGCACTCGCGCTTGCCCAGCCACATCAACCGAGCCATGGTGGAAGCTGCCGCCGAGTCGGAGTATGTGTGTGCCATCGACCTGGCCGGAGGAGACAAGCCCTACGGTGAACGGATGGACGAGTGGATTGAGCTGTTCAAGTATGCGCTGGCCCGGGGCCTGAAAACCACTGCCCACCTGTACGAAACTTTGGATGGCTGCTACCCGCAGTTACTGCCCTATGTCTCGCGGATCGGCCACGGCATTCAGATCCCTCTCCACTATCCAGAATTGCTGCCGGAGCTGGCGCGGCGAGGCCAATGCCTGGAAGTTTGTCCCACCACCTATCTAAAAACGGGAACTCTGCCCAGTTTGGAGCCCCTCAAGGTTGTGTTTGACCGCTGCTTTGACGCGGGGGTGGATATTGCCATCTGCACTGACAACGCCGGCTTGCACAATGTACGCCTGCCGTTTGAGTACGAGAACCTGCTGACCCACGACATCATCGATTTCGAGCAGCTCAAACACTGCCAGGAAGCAGCTTTTCGTCACGCTTTTGCCTGGCCCTATAAGGGGCGTCCGGCCTCATTGTTGTCGGAGTTGCAGCAGGGGGTATCTGCTTCTTTGGTGGCTCTCTGACCGCCTCAGCGGGATGGAGTCCTTGTTTTTCATCCCGACTTCTCGAAAACAGGGAAGGGATCCACAGCAGAGCCGGGGGCAATTTTCGCAAGGGAAATAACGGCTTGGATCCCTTGTGCAGAGCGATGTTGAGCGGCATCTGAGGGTGGATAGAGCCCGACAGAATCCAATGCTGAGTCTACTGAGCCAAACATGAAGGTTTATATCAGCGCCGATATCGAGGGGATCGCCGGCATCAGCCATTGGGATGAGGCCACCATCGGCCAGCCGGGTTACGAGGCATTCCGAGAGCAGATGACCCGAGCAGTGATCGCGGCTTGTGAGGGATCCCTGGCTGCCGGAGCCACGCAGATCACAGTCAAAGATGCCCATGACTCCGGGCGGAACCTCATCCCCGAACGGTTGCCGGAGCCGGTGCAACTCATCCGCGGCTGGAGCGGCCACCCCTACTGTATGGTGCAAGAGCTGGATCGCAGTTACGATGCCCTGCTCCTAATCGGCTATCATGCCCGCGCCGGATCTGCTGCCAACCCCCTCGCCCACACCTACACCACCGAAGTTAGCCAAATCCGGCTGAACGGCCAGGCCATCGCCGAGTTTCACCTGGTCAGCCTCACGGCTGCCTATGAGGGAGTCCCAGTTGTGTTTGTAGCCGGAGATGCGGAGGTGTGTGCCGCAGCGAAAGCTTATGACGCCCACATCGAGACGGTGGTCACCCACAAAGGGATAGGCCAGTCGGTCATTACGCCACATCCGCAGCAGGTTCTACAGGCCATCCGCCAAGGTGTAGAGGGATCCCTGAGGCGGCTGTCGGCCTACCGTCCTCGCCCACTGCCGGATCACTTTCAATTGGAAGTGGACTACAAGGATCCCGCTCGGGCCTACCGCAAGTCTTTTTATCCCGGCTGCCGGTGGATTGCCGATTCCACGGTTCGGCTGGAAGTTTCCGAGTGGTTTGAGGTGTTGCGGGCTTTGGAGTTTATCGTGCTCACCTAGCCAGGGATCCAAGCGGCATCTGGATGAGGCGAGCAGCAGCTTCCCTGAGGCTGGTCTCGGAAAGGTCAGACAGCTCAATCCGGGCCCGAAGGCGATTGAAGTTTTGCTGCAGCCCGTGTCGATAGGTGGGGTCGTAGTGCTGCTCCAGCAACTCCTGCACAAACTGCGGCCAGTCTTGGGCGTCGATCAGCTCAAACCAACGCTGCAGGCGGGCCTGGCCAAGACGGGACTTCAGAGGCAGCAATTTCCCCTTTAGCGCTTGGGGGTGAGCAATCCAGTGGGGATAGTGGGCGATTAACCCCTTCACCCGCTCCTCTAGAGGCAACTGCACTTCGACACAGTCGGCTTGGGTAAGGGCTTGCCAAAGGGCAGGCGGCAGATGGAGCTGGCCCACTTTGGCACTCTCAGCCTCCACCCAGACTGGCTTGGCGGGATCCCACTGGAGAAAAACCTGCACCAGTTGACTTTCAAAGCTCTTCTGGCTGGGCTGCGGCACCCCCCACTCAGCCCCCAGAAGGGATCCCCGGTGACAGGCCAGCTTTTCCAGATCGAGGACTTGGGATCCCTGTTGGCGCAGATGGTGAAGCAACTGGGTTTTGCCGCTCCCTGTTGGTCCGCAGAGCACTCGGTAGGTAAATTCCTGGGGCAAGATCTGCAGCTGTCGGCGCACCCAGGCCCGGTAGGTTTTGTAGCCACCTTGCAAAACCGTAACCTGCCAGCCCACCTGGGACAACACCAATGCCAAGCTGGCAGAGCGCTGCCCTCCCCGCCAGCAGTAGATTAGGGGCCGGTAATCGCGATCTTTATCGGCAAAATGGGTTTGCAAGTGGCGACTGATGTTCTGGGCCACCAAGCTTGCCCCTCGTTTGCGGGCTGCGAAGGGATCCACCTGCTTGTAGAGCGTGCCCACCTCCGCCCGTTCTGTATCGTAGAGTACAGGCAAGTTGATGGCTCCCGGCCAATGATCCTCTGCGAACTCTGCCGGAGAGCGCACATCGATAATTTCGCTGTAGGTGTGCAGCCAGGGCTCTGCAGTGAAGTGAATCGGAGGAGACACAAACCTGCGGATAGAAATGGCAAGCTGTGTTCTATCTTGGCAGGGTTCTGGCCAAGGCTCACCGCCCCAGCTTTAACTTGGGAGAGCCGAGGTCAAGCGCAGGGTGACCCGAAGGCTTGGGTTGGATATCCCTCTTGATTGGGCTTTTGCTCTTTCTTTGCTCTTTATTGAATTGATTTGCCAGAGGTGCTATGGGATCCTATATTGCGGCAGAACCTTACCCCTATCCCTACAACGGTGACTTACGGCCTGAGAACACCGCCCTGATCGTCATCGATATGCAGACCGATTTCTGCGGGGTAGGTGGCTATGTAGACAAAATGGGCTACGACATTTCCCTCACCCGTGCCCCCATAGAGCCGATCCGACGGGTTTTGGCGGCAATGCGAGCCCTGGGTTTTTTCATCGTGCATACCCGCGAAGGCCATCGCCCCGATCTATCAGATTTGCCGGAAAACAAGCGCTGGCGCAGTCAACGCATTGGGGCAGGCATTGGGGATCCCGGTCCCTGTGGGCGCATCCTGGTGCGAGGAGAACCCGGCTGGGAAATTATCCCGGAACTGGCTCCTCTGCCAGGGGAGGTGATCATCGACAAGCCGGGCAAAGGCGCTTTCTATGCCACCGATCTGGACTTAATCCTGAGGCGCAAAGGCATCCAAAACCTGATCTTGACGGGCATCACCACCGATGTATGCGTCCACACCACCATGCGAGAAGCCAACGACCGGGGCTATGAATGTTTGTTGCTATCCGATTGCACAGGTGCCACAGACTACGGAAATTATCTCGCTGCTCTGAAGATGATCCAGATGCAAGGGGGGGTTTTCGGGGCAGTTGCCGATTCAGGTGCCCTGATAGCAGTACTTCAGGAACTCAAAACCGACTAGACCTCGTTTCTTTACGTGTCTTTACGTGAGACACCCAAACCAGGAGATCTTGACCAACCATGACTACCACTGCCCAAACTGAAATCTCAACAGCACGGAAAGCCCCCCCGGAACTGGAGGTCGTCAACCTCACCAAGCGATTTGGATCCCTGTTGGCCCTAGACCACGTCTCGATGAAACTCAAGCCGGGATCCCTTCATGCCTTACTTGGGGAAAACGGAGCCGGGAAAAGCACCCTCGTCAAGTGCGTGATGGGCTTTTATCATGCTGACTCTGGCGATGTTTGCATTGATAAACGAGCTCGTGCCATCCACAGCCCACGGGATGCCTATCACTACGGCATTGGCATGGTGTACCAACATTTCACCTCTGTACCCGCCATGACTGTGGCGGAAAACTTGGTCTTGGCCCGCCCAGATTTGCCTTTGGTGATTGACTGGAAAGAAGAGGAAAAAAAGCTGGCAGATTTTATGGAAACAGCCCCTTTCCAAGTCAACTTGCGGGCTTTTGTTTCCGAACTATCGGCAGGAGAAAAGCAGAAGGTCGAGATCCTCAAGCAGCTTTATTTGAACACCAAGATCCTGATCTTGGACGAGCCTACTTCTGTGCTCACGCCAGAGGAAGCCGGCGAAGTCTTGGGCCTTGTGCGTCGTTCGGTGGAAGCTGGCGACCTGAGTGTATTGCTCATTACCCACAAGTTTCGCGAGGTGAATGCCTTTGCCGATGAGGTGACGGTGTTGCGACGTGGGAAGCTGGCCGGCCATGGACAAGTGAAAGATTTATCCACAGCAGAAATGGCCGAAATGATGCTGGGCCGGCAACAGGTGCAGATCCAGTTGGAGAAAGCCTTGGTCAAAGGGGGATCCCCTCTGCTGGAAATTGAAGGGATCCAGGCTGACAAGGACAATGGCTTGCCCGCTGTGCGGGGGGTGACCCTGACTGTTCATGGAGGTGAGATTGTGGGAATTGCCGGCGTTTCCGGCAACGGCCAGCGGGAGTTGATGGAAGTCTTGGCCGGGCAGCGGATGGCTACAGCCGGGCAGATCAAGATCAACGGGCAACTGTACAGGGCCACCCGCGCAGAAATGGTGCGCCACCGGGTTTGCTGTTTGCCGGAGGAACCTCTGAGAAATGCCTCGATCCCCAACATGAGCGTTGGCGAAAACTTGGCCCTGCGTCGTTATGACCGGGATCCTATGGCCAAAGGTTGGATGTTGATCTGGCAAGAGATTTGGCGCTCTGCCCGCGCGTTAATCGAGCAATTTAAGGTGAAAACGCCTGCAGCCCAAACTCCCATCAGCCACCTGTCGGGGGGTAATGTCCAGCGAGCCATTTTGGCACGGGAACTCGCCGGAGATCCACAAATTTTGATCGCCGCCAATCCTTGTTTTGGTCTGGACTTTGCGGCAGTAGATTACATTCACTCGCAGATTGTGGATGCTCGTAACCGAGGAGTTGCCGTCTTGCTGATCAGCGAAGATCTGGACGAGCTTCTCAAGCTCTCCGATCGTTTGCTGGTGATGGCGGGCGGTCGGATCGTCTATGAAAGTCCTATCAGCAGCGTGGATCTCAAAGAAGTTGGCCACAAGATGGGCGGACATTAAGCATTAAGTGATTTGGTAAGTAATCAGCAGTGAATATGACATGGCTTCCCCTCAAATGGAGAGGTGAGCCCGAACTTTTTCTTCATCCATCTGGTTGGTCGGCCCCTCCATGATAAGGGATCCATTCTCCATGAGATAAAAATAATCGGCTAGGCTTTGGGCAAACTCAAAATACTGCTCCACCAGCAACACCGAAACGCCCCGCTCCTTTTGAATACGGGTGATGGCTTCTTCAATCTCGATGATGATGGAGGGTTGGATCCCTTCTGTAGGCTCATCCAGGAGCAAAAGTTTGGGCTCTGCCACCAAAGCTCTGGCGATGGCCAGTTGCTGCTGCTGCCCACCGCTCAAATCCCCACCCAGCCGTTTAAGAAAAGAACGCAGAATTGGGAATAGGTCATAGACAAACTCAGGTATGATCCGTTCTCTGTCCGGTGCCGCTTCTAGCCCCACCAGCAGGTTTTCCTCAACCGTTAGGCGGGGAAATATCTCTCGACCTTGGGGTACATAGCCAATACCGGCGCGGGCTCGCCAATTGGGAGGGTAATGGTTGATAGGACGGCCCTCAAAAGCAATTTTGCCTGTGCAGTCTTTCAGAAGTCCCATCAGGGCTTTAAGTGTGGTGGTTTTGCCCATACCATTGCGACCCAGAAGGCAAACCGCTTGGCCGGGAAAGATCTTAAAAGAGAGATCCTTCACAATTAAACTCTGACCATAGTAAACCCTCAAATCGGAGACCTCCAGAAGAGGCCCGGATCCATCTCGGGATAAGTTTTGTGTTGCGGTCGCGTTTTCCGTATTCATGGGCCTGCGCATGGGTCAGTTAAAACAGGGCTATAGCTTTTTGCTTAGTTTTTCGCCTTATGGGATCCGAGATAGACCTCAATAACTCGCGGGTCGTTTTTCACATCCTCAAAGGTACCTTCGCACAGCACCGAGCCTTGGTGTAAAACAGTAACCTTACGGGCAATTTGCCGGACAAACACCATGTCATGTTCGATCACCAAAATGGTGTGGCTTTGGGCTAAGGATTGAATTAACTCTCCTGTAGCTTCCGTTTCTTTGTCCGTCATCCCGGCCACGCATTCATCCAGCAGCAGCAAATCCGGATCTTGAGCAATCACCATGCCGATCTCCAGCCATTGCTTTTCTCCGTGGGAAAGCAGCCCTGCCGGAACCCGATCCTTACGGCTGAGGCCAATGGTTTCCAAAAGAGCATCCGTTTTTTCTCGCAGATGCTTTTTGCCAAGTAGGGTGGAAAAAACCCTTTTGTCAGGGTTGAGGGATAGCTCCAAGTTTTCTCGCACGCTCAAGTTTTGATAGACCCGCGGCGTCTGAAACTTGCGCCCAACACCCAAAATCGAGATCTCGTGTTCCTTGAGCTTGGCCAGATCCTTTCCTTTGAACAGCACCCATCCTCGGGTGGGCTTAACCTTGCCCGTCAGCACATCGAGAAATGTAGTCTTACCCGCCCCATTGGGACCGATGACCACCCGCAGCTCCCCTTCCTCCAGAGAGAAGTTCAACCCATCTAAAGCCTTAAAGCCGTCGAAGCTGACGGTGAGATCCTGAGTTTGTAAAATTTGTCGGGTGGCGGTGGGAGCTGCAGTAAGCATGGGGATCACATCCAAGAACGGAAAGGGCAGAGGGCGAACAGGGTTCTCAACCCATCAAACTCAACCCATCAAATAAATAAGAGAGGACACTTGGCATCGCTGGCTTACCCATCAGATCTGGGATCCTTTTACTCTGAACTTGCACCTTGCGTATGATGCACATCGACAGAAAGCCAGATTTAAGCTGGGGAAGTATCTGCCAAGCGCCTGCGCCAAAGCTGGACAGTGACCCAAAGCTGCCTGCCTTGGGTGCGCACCCAACCCACCAGTCCATCCGGCAACACCAGCACCACCAGCAGGAACAATCCCCCTTGGAAAAACAACCAAATTTCGGGAAAATTTTCGCTCAGCAAGCTCTTGGCAAAGTTAACCAACAGAGCCCCCAGCACCGCCCCCACCAAACTGGCCCGACCGCCCACCGCCACCCAGATTACCATCTCAATGGAAAAGGGAACGGCCATCGCATTGGGAGAGATGATCCCAGTTTGCAAGGTAAACAAAGCTCCGGCAACACCCGCCAGGGCAGCAGACACGGCAAACACCAGAACTTTAAAGCCGGTGGGATCGTAGCCGGAAAAACGAACCCGCGGCTCGTCATCTCGAATGGCTACCAGGATCCGACCGAATAGGCCGCTGGTCAGCCAACGACAGAGAAGGTAAGCCAAAACCACCGCCAGAACTGTAGTGACATAGACAGCGAAGCGCATCTCGGACGAGTTGACATCCAGGCCAAACAAAGTCTGGAAGTTGGTCAGGCCGTTGGTGCCATTAATTAAGCGCTGTTGGCCGTTGAAGAAGTTAAAGAAAATAATCGTGGTGGCCTGAGTTAGAATGGAGAAATAAACCCCTCGAATGCGATTTCTCACCACCAAATATCCCAGGGCTGCTGCCACCAAAGCCGGGATCAAGACAACAGCAACAACCGTGAACGGAAAAGAATAAAAGGGGTACCAAAACCAGGGCAATTCCGTTACCCCGTAGAGGCTGAAAAACTCCGGTATCTGACCTTCCGGCAATTGCAACTTCAGGTGCATCCCCAGAGCGTAGCCCCCCAAGGCGAAGAACACCCCATGTCCCAGACTGAGCATGCCGGTATAGCCCCAGATGAGGTCGATTCCCAAAGCTACAATGCTGAGGGCCAGAAACCGCCCCAACAAGTTGAGCCGAAAGCCAGACAGCACAGTTGGGGCCACAAAGATCAAGGCCAGCACCAAAACGATGAGGATCCCGGCCTCCCACAGAAGCTTGCGAGAAGAATTGGGATCCCCACCCGCGGCGGGAGCAGCCACTTCATGATCAGCACGGGGGGAATGAACCAGTTTCATGGGCTTTGTGAGGGAGTAGAAGATGGAGAGTCTGGTCCTAGAGTTTTCGCCAAGCGAGATCATTCCCTAGGCATCCACCATACGACCTTTTTCGGGGAAAAGGCCCCGAGGTCGCACCTGCAAAAAGGCCACGATCAAAGCAAAGACCATCACCTTGGCCATGCTCGTGGTGGCAAAAAAGTTGAGGGTATCGGTCAGGATGGGCACGTTGGGAAAAATCAAAGCCAGCGTCCCGGAACCGATGACAAAGTTGGCAATCCCGATCCCAAGCGCTGCCACAATGCTGCCCAAAAGCTTACCGACACCCCCCACCACGACCACCATAAAGGTATCCACGATGTAGTTTTGGCCGGTGTTCGGCCCCACGGATCCCAGCAGGCTGACCGCCACGCCGGCTACTCCCGCCAGACCCGAACCGATGGCAAAGGTAAGGGCATCCACCTTTTGCGTAGGGATCCCTACACAGGCACTCATGGCCCGATTCTGGGTAACCGCCCGGATGCGCAGCCCCCAGCGGGTGCGCTGCAAGAAGAAGTACAGCCCTAGGATGCAGAAGACAGTGAGGGCGATGATAAACAGGCGGGTATTGGGCAAAAACAGGCTGCCCACCGGGATCCCACCCCCCAGCCAACGGGGAGCGGTCACATCTTTGTTCTGGGCTCCAAACCAGGGTTGAGTGACTGCTAAAGCATAGGTTTGCGCCAGCACCCGCCCCCCCACCGCTGCAATGGCCGTGGAAAGCACCAGTAGCAGCGCCAGCGTCCACCCCTTGAGACGCGGCCAATCCGCCCGCCTGGCCAAGAGCCACCAGCCGCCAAAAAAGAGCACCGCGAAGGCCCCCAAGCGGAAAGCCAGCACCCAATTGACGCTGCGCACAAACTGCTGCAGGATCAGGCTCACGCCCCAGGTGGCCAAAAGGGTCTCCAAGGGTCGGCCATACAAAAAGCGAATCACCCCCCGCTCCAGGGCTAGTCCCACCAGAGCCGTGACGGCAAAGGCAGCTACCAAAGCTGGAAAGATGTACAGATCCCGCCAGGGATCCCCTAGGGGACGAAAGGCATTTTGAACCACAAAAGTGGTGTAGGCCCCCAACATCATCAGCTCCCCATGGGCCATGTTGATGACCCCCATGAGGCCGAAAACAATGGCCAAGCCCAAGGCGGCTATTAGCAAGACGGTGCCAATGCTAATGCCGTTGAACAAGCTGTCCAGGAGCAAGGTCATGGGCAGGGGATCCTCCTTCCAACTAAACTAGGGAGGCTAACCGAGCATCTAGGCGGGATCCCCGACCCTATCCAAACGGCAAGGGATCCCAGCCCTGGCCAGGACTAGCTGACTTTGACTTTGTAGCGACCGCCCTTGGCCGGATCTGACCAATCGCAGGCAAAGCCCTTGGTCTCTGCCACAAACTGGTTCCAGGGCTGCGGCTCCACGGCATCCGTAGAAAAGATGACATCAAACAAACCGTCAGAGCGCACCTGGCCGATCCGCACATACTTGGTCAGGTGGTGATTGGTGTTCATGGTTACCAAGCCTTCTGGGGCATCAAAGGTCTGGCCATAGGCTGCCTGCCGCACGGCGTCGATTTCCACTGTTCCCGCTTTTTCCACTGCCTGCTTCCAGATGTAAACCATGATGTAGGCGGCTTCCATCGGGTCGTTGGTGACGCGGTTTTGGCCGTATTCTGCCTTGAAAGCCTCCACAAACTTCTTGTTGGCAGGCGTATCCACCGTCATAAAGTAGTTCCAGGCGGCGAAGTGCCCTTCCAAGAATTCGGGGCCGATGGCCTGTACCTCTTCTTCAGCAATGCTGACGGACATGGAAGGATAGCGATCTGGCCCCAGCCCTGCCCCTTTCAGTTGTTTGAAAAAGGCCACGTTGCTGTCGCCGTTCAAGCTGTTGTAGATCACACCGCCATTGGGAAGAGCGGCCCGGATCTTGCTGATGATGGGGGTAACTTCTGTGCTGCCCAAAGGCAGATAGTCTTCACCCACCACTTTGCCCCCCAGGGCTTCCAACTGGGCCTTGATGATGGTGTTGGCCGTGCGGGGGAACACGTAGTCGGATCCCACCAGGAAGAACTCTTTGCCCTTGTTCTTGAGCAGCCATTCCACCGAAGGCTCGATCTGCTGGTTGGGGGCAGCGCCGGTGTAGAAGATGTTTTTGGAGCACTCTTGTCCTTCGTACTGCACGGGATACCAGAGCAGGTGCTGCTTGGATTCAAACACCGGCAACACGGCTTTGCGACTGGCCGAAGTCCAGCAGCCGAATACCGTTGCCACCTTGTCCACATCGATCAATTTGGTGGCTTTCTCGGCAAAGGTTGGCCAATCGGAAGCCCCATCCTCGATAATCGGCTCGATCTGCTTGCCCAAAACCCCACCGGCGGCATTGATCTCTTTGATGGCCAGCTTTTCCGCATCCACCACGCTGGTTTCCGAAATGGCCATGGTGCCGCTGAGGGAGTGCAAAATGCCAACGCGAATGGTCTCTCCCTGGGCGTAGGCGGGCACGGATCGCTTCACCCAGATCTGCGGCCCTAGGGCAGCCCCGGCTCCGGCCAGAGCGCCCATTTTCAGCACTTGACGACGATTAAATGATAGAGCCATCGGTGATCTCCGAAACGAAGTGAGTGCAAAGGGTATTAAGAAGTCCAGTTGTTGCAGCAGCCCGGCCAACAGAGGGAAGCACTTAGCTCATCACCTCGCCCATGTGTTAAATTTGCCCAACTGCAGTCGGCTGAGGCTTTCACCGAATGCCTTCCCAACATCAACAGAGGAAAAGGCTAATCCTGCAGTCGAGAAAGCGTCGTGCGTCCCTGTTGCCTTAACGTGTTCCATCAAACCCATTCGGCCCGGAGAGAATTGTATCGTGGGATACCTTTTCCCAGAATCCGAGCCCTTTCCCCGCAGGCTGCAGGCAGAGGCAGGGATCCCTTGCTCCCGGCATAATAGGGGTTCTGGGGTGGAGAATTAACAGCCTATGGTGCAGCAGGCCGGCTATGGATCTTGGCGATCCCCGATTACCGCTGACCTGGTGGTGACGGGATCCCTGCGCTTGGGACAGATGGTTTGGGATCAGGGGGATCTCTACTGGACGGAGGGCCGCCCGCAAGAAAAAGGGCGCAATGTGTTGATGCGGCGCTCTGCCGACGGGATCCTGGTGGAGCTGACACCGGCACCTTTCAATGTGCGGACACGAGTGCATGAGTATGGGGGTGGAGCTTATTGGGTGTCGGCAGGGGTAGTGTATTTTTGCAACTTCGCTGACCAACGGCTCTACCGCCTGCTGCCGGGTTCAGATCCCCAGCCCCTGACGGAAGCAGGCCCCTATCGCTATGCCGACGGGGTGGTGGATCGGGCGCGTGGACGCATCCTCTGTGTGCGGGAAGATCACAGCCGCCAGGGAGAGCCGGAAAACAGCCTTGTCTCGATTGACTTGGAAAGCGGATCCCAGCGCGTTTTGGCCTCTGGGCACAATTTCTATGCCAACCCTCGCCTCAGCCCCGATGGCCAGACCTTGGTATGGCTGACCTGGGATCACCCCCAGATGCCCTGGGATGGGACGGAACTGTGGCGAGCAGAGGTGGCAGCAGATGGCACTCTAGGAGAGCCCCAAAAGCTAGCCGGTGGCCCTGCCGAGTCGATCTTCCAGCCCCAGTGGTCACCGGAGGGGGATCTCTACTTTGTTTCGGATCGCAGCGGCTGGTGGAACCTCTATCGCTGGGATCCCCAGGGCCCCATTCCCCTCTGTCCTATGGAAGCAGAGTTTGGAGAACCCCAGTGGGTGTTCGGCCTGAGCACCTACGGCTTTGCTGGGGATGGGCGCATTCTGGCCTGCTACCAACAGGGGGGTCTGTGCCATTTGGCCTACCTGGATCCCCAGTCGGGGCAACAGGAAGAGATCCCTTTGCCCTACACCGAGATCCACAATCTGCAGGTAAGTGGGGAAAAAGCCGCTTTCCTGGCCGGATCCCCGACGGAAGCCATAGCCTTGGTTTGTTTGGATTTGCCTTCTGGACAGGTGGAAGTGGTGGCCCGTTCCAGCAGCGTGGCGGTGGATCCGGACTATCTGTCGATCCCAGAGCCTATTGTTTTTCCCACCGGCGGCGGCAAGGCAGTGGCCTATGCTTTCTTCTATCCCCCCAAGAACCGCGACTTTGTTGCTCCCACTGGCGAAAAGCCACCCCTATTGGTGAAAAGCCACGGCGGGCCCACCGGAGCGACGGCAGCGGTGCTCAACCTAGGGATCCAATACTGGACCAGTCGGGGGATTGCGGTTTTGGATGTGAACTACCGTGGCAGCAGCGGCTATGGGCGGGCCTATCGGGATGCCCTCAAAGGCCGGTGGGGCCTGGTGGATGTGGAAGATTGCATTGCCGGAGCTCAATTTTTGGCAGAACAGGGCAAGGTGGACGGGGAACGGCTGCTCATTCAGGGTGGCAGCGCTGGTGGCTATACCACGTTGGCGGCCTTGACCTTCCACAGGGTCTTCCGGGCGGGTGCCAGCTACTACGGGGTGAGCGATCTGGAAGCCCTAGCCCAGGAGACCCACAAGTTCGAGTCTCGCTACTTGGACAGCCTTATTGGCCCCTACCCAGAGCGACGGGATCTCTACCGGGAGCGCTCCCCCATTCATCACCTAGAGGGCCTCAATTGTCCGGTTATCTTCTTCCAAGGGTTGGAAGACGCCATCGTGCCCCCCAATCAGGCGGAGAGGATGGTGGCAGCCCTACGGGCCAAAGGGATCCCAGTGGCCTATGTGCCCTTCGAGGGAGAGCAACATGGCTTTCGCCAGGCGGCCAACATCAAACGGGCTTTGGAGGCAGAGCTTTACTTTTATGCCCAGGTGTTGGGGTTTCCGCTGGCAGAACCTTTTGAGCCCGTTCGGATCGAAAACCTAGACACCTGATGATGACTGCTCAATGGGTCGAATTAATGGCTGTGGGCCAACAGGTTGGGCTCGAAGACCTCCATCTCCAACCGAAACGGGATCCCCATGTGGGCCAGCCAGTCCTGCAGGGGATCATCGGCCAGCGCCAGGATCTGTCCTTGGAGGGAAACGTGGGCCGGGCGGTGCCAATTGCCCAGTTGATGAATCACCTGGCCCATCTGGATGGGGTTTTCAGGTTGAATCAAGAGCACCGGTTCGGGTTGGGCTTTGACCCGAATGTGTCGCTGCGCATCCGCATAGAGCAGATCCCCATCGTGAAGATGGGTGCCCCGAGGCAGCATCAACTGGATCTCGGTGCCCCGATCGCTCACCAGCCGTTGCCGGGATCGCTGGCGGTCGTGCCAAGTGAGGGAAACCACTTCCAATTGGCCGGGGATCCCCTCTGGCGGCTCGTCCAGCAGTTGCATCACCGTAATGGCCGCGGGCTCCTCTCCCGCAGCATGGGCATCTTCGCTCATGTTAGGGACTCCAGATACTGGCTGAGGTCTTCTTGAAGGCGAGAGAACTCCACCTCAGTGGAAAAGCGCAGCCCTTCCGTTTTCACAGTAACCAAGACCTTGGCTGCGTGGGGGCCGACCCAGATGTTGGGGTTGCAGAACATCTCCAAAGAGAAGTCGGCAGCAGAATGATGAAACTCAACCGGATCCTGAGGCTGCTGCCGGGAGCTGCCCGAGCGAACCTTGAGCCGCTCCAAGAGGATTTGCAGGGCCTTGTGCCATTGTTGTGCCACCTCTGGCGAAAGGGAGAAACTGGCCGAGCCGGTTGCGAAGTTGAGGGCAAACTGAGGAAAATGGGTAGTCATGGAGGCCCGTACCGTTCGCGAAGCGTCCTTTGGAGGGCAGCATTGGACAACAACAGTATCTTACGTCAGCTCTTGCTGATGGGCGTGGGCACAACCACTCTGCTGGCGGAGCAGTTGAAGAAAGCTGCCGACGACTTGGTGCAGAAGGGGCAGCTCAACCCAGAAGAGGCATCCAATGTCATCAACAACCTGCTCAACCAGGTGAAAGCCGAGCAGAGCAACTTTGAATCCTATGTTCAGCGGCAGGTGCGCAACGTCCTGCAGGATCTGGGCGTGCCCCGCCAATCGGAAATGGACGAGCTGCGCGGGCGGCTGGATCGGCTGGAGCGGCAGGTGCGCAATTTGGAGAATCAGGTTTACCGCCGGTAGCCGAGCCAAGCCTTCCCCTTTTGTCGTTGAGGCTGGCCCATCTGCAGCCGGGCAGGGTTTTGCCGAGCATTCCAGTCCCCTGAAGCCGATCTCCAGATCAAGTCCAAAGATCGAGTTCAGAAGTTCATCGAAGTTCCCATGCCAAGCGAAGTTTTGACCATCACAGGCCGAGGGATCCCCCTGCTGGGCAACGACATCGACACCGACCGAATTATTCCGGCCCGCTTTTTGAAGTGCGTCACTTTTGACGGCTTGGGCCAGCACGTGTTTGCCGACGACCGCGCCCAGGATCCCGGCCAACACCCCTTCGATCAGCCTCAGTACCAGGGATCCCAGATCCTTGTGGTCAATGCCAATTTTGGCTGTGGCTCCAGTCGGGAGCATGCGCCCCAAGCGCTGGCCAAGTGGGGGATCCGCGCTCTCATCGGTGAAAGCTTTGCCGAGATTTTCTTCGGCAACTGCTTGGCCCTAGGGATCCCTTGTGTCACGGCACCCCCGGCTGTGATTCAAGCCCTGCAGAAGGCGGTGGCGGAAAATCCCCAGCTCCAGTTGACGCTGGATCTGCCCAACAAACAGGTGCGCTGGGAGGCAAATACCGCTGCTGTGGAGATCCCCCAAGGAGCCTGGCAAATGCTGGTGCAGGGCACCTGGGACGCCACAGGACAACTGCTGGCCGCTCAAGCTCAGATTCACCAAGTAGCCGCTTCTTTACCCTACCTGCGTTGGCAGCGGGCCCGTTGAGCCATCCTCTCCCCCCTGATACCCATACATGGCTGGGCAGCGCCGACCCGGATTTTATGGATTTGGCGATCCGGGAGATAGAAGCTGCGGATCCAGAGGCTGCCGTGCAGCGGCTAAAGGAAGCACCTGGCTTGGTGTGGGTATGCAGCCAACGCTCATTTGCCGACCTGGCTGGGGCTTGGCAAGCTGACCCGCCCATTTTTTTGCGCCACATCTGCCCCATTCACCAAGAACGGCGGCTATCTGGGGGATCCCCAGTTGAATTGCGCCTTGATGGGGAAATGTTGGCAGCCATTGACCCCGCCCTCAGCTTTTCGGTTCAGACGCGCCTGTTTGGAGAGCCGGCTCTCAAGCCCTTCCAGGTCAATGAAACCCTGGCCGAACAGGTGATCGCGGCGGTGGGATCCCCCCTGCAGGTCAAAGACCCCCAGCAGGTAATCTCGGTGGTGATCCTGGCTCAACCGATGGGCATTCGCGCTTGGCTGGGCCTATCCTTGGCTGCCCAGAACCTCTCCAACTGGGCCGGTGGGATCCATCGCTTTCGGCGGGATCCAGAGCAGATCAGCCGCTCCGAGTTTAAGCTGCTGGAGGCCATCCAGGTGTTTCAGATTCCCTTGGTGCCAGGGGGACAGGCTCTGGATCTGGGGGCAGCGCCGGGGGGATGGTCGCGCATTTTGCGTCTATATGGCCAGCAGGTCACGGCAGTGGATCCGGCGGACTTGGACGAGCGCCTCAGCCAAGATCCGGGGATCTGCCACCATCGCCTCAGCGCCCAAGCCTACTTGGCCCGTGGCCCAGGCCGGTTTCACCTCATCCTCAACGACATGCGGATGGATGGCCCGGCTTCTGCCCGCCTGATGGTGGCTTTTGCCCCCCATCTGCAGCCACAGGGGAGAGCTGTGATGACCCTGAAGTTACCTCGCCAACACCGCCTGCGGGTGCTGCGGCAAAGTTTGGAGATCTTGGGTAGTGCCTTCCCCTTGGTGAGGGCCCGCCACCTGTTTCACAACCGCAGCGAAGTCACCCTCTACTTGGGGATCCCTGCCCCTTAATCTGCCGTTTCCACCACCTGAATCTCCCGGCGGAGCACCATTTCGCGAATGGACTCCAGCAAGCCCATCTCCTCAGGGGAGATTTTGCCGTCGGCCCGGATGGCGCTGACGATTTGATCCACCTCTGTGCGGGTGAGCTTCTTGTCTTCCAAGGCTCGATCCACCAGCGCTTGCAATTGCGAAAACTCCATAAGGCTCCTCTGCGCTTGAACAGGTCTTGTCGCCTCATTTCCTCATCTAAGCTACCCGCGCTGCCCAAAATCTCCTGCAAGCGCAAGATTCTCTTCAGGTATCCTAAAGAAAATGTGAAACCCACCGAGAGGAAGACATCATGGCTGGCCCGGATCCCAGGAGCACCGCGCACGATTGCGCCACCCTCTGTCGAGATGGCTGTGTCTTGGGAGAGGACTGCCCCCACCGAGAGGCAGCTCGCCAAGCCGTGGCCTTTGTCATGAGCACCGACTGGGAGACCTTGATGCGGATTGCCGAATCCAAGAACCTACCCAAAAGCTCCCCTCAGGAAGAGATGGATCCCCTGCAGTTTTTGGAGAATTACCGCTTGGGCGGGTAAGCCCCAACCAGTCTCCCTAAGGACAAGGGATCCCTGCTGAGGATCCAGGGGTTTTGAGCCATACTGAGTTAGGTGGGATCCCTGGATTCTATGGTTTGGCCTTGGATCGTCATCGGGTTAGTCCTCATTTCTGCCGAATTGTTTTTGCCAGAATTGGTTGCCGGCTCGGTGGGGTTGGCGGCGCTCTTGGCAGGGCTTTTGGCCTATTTGGGTTTGCCAATCTGGGTGCAATTTGCCGCCTGGATTGGGGCATCGGTGGTGTTGATCATCCTCAGTCGCCGTCTGGTGCCCCATGGGTCGGTTCAGATAGAAGAATCTCGGGAGGCGCGGGCAGTCACCACCATTCCGCCGGGCGAACGGGGGCGGGTTTCTTATCTGGGTTCCACCTGGAACGCCAAGTGCAGCATCCCCAACCTAGAAATCCAAGCCGGGCAGGAGCTCTACGTGGTGGAGCGACAGGGGAATACCCTCATTGTCATGCCGGCCAAGATGCTCAAGTCCTGACCTGGACAAATGTTTGTTTCCCTTGTTGCCTTGAGCGAGGGATCCCTGCTTGGGTGTGCATCAGAGGCGGGGATCTGGCATAATCACAAAAGCTAAGCCGGGATGTAGCGCAGCTTGGTAGCGCATCTGCTTTGGGAGCAGAGGGCCGCAGGTTCAAATCCTGTCATCCCGATCCTGCCTGCACCAAGAACAGAGCCATTCGCGTTCTTGGCCGATAGCTTCGCGCTTATCGAGGGCCCCAAAATCTTCCCATTGATGTTGCTAACTGCTAAAGCGGGCGTCTATTGGTGGAGGCGCAGTCTTTGTCTTGAAGGCGCGAGAAGCAAACTCTTCGATGCCATCGAATGGGTGGGTCAGGCAGCCAAGCGGGATCCCTTGTAGCCAGGCTGAGGGAAAAAAGAAGCAAGCACAAAAAAGGCAGGGTTGACTTGCCCCTGCCGAGAAGATCGAGAGCTGAGAGCCTGCTCTCCTTGTCGCAATCGTTGCATCAAGGCGCGGTTCCGCTTGTCCAGTTGGCGCTTGCGTGCCGATCCCCCACGACCGCGACGGTTTCTGCCCTGATGGCGAGGAGATTCATGAGATTTCAACAGCATGGGATCCCCTTAATGAACTAAATGGGCCTGTCTAATTCTAAACGAAGCCTCAGCCATTGACCACAAGACCGGCAGCGCAAGCTGCGGCATTCATGGCTGGGGACAGACCACCTTCGTCAACTCATTCGGATGGAGAACTCCACTTTGGGACAACCAGTCTTTTAGCCGATGGGTAGCTCGACAATCATCCTCGTTGTAGATGAGCGAGTGCTCCAAATATCTGCGCTCCCGAGTTTCCAGCCATTGGCTATACCAATAAATGGACTGGGCGCCACTGGCATCAGGCAGACGCCACTGAAACCCCAACCAGCGGGCGATGTTTTTCAGGGAATAGCTCTCAATCGGTAACACCACCGAGCGTTGCACCCAGGCATGTAAATCCACAAAGCGCTGCAACAACTGGCGCACTTGTCGGGGATCCGTGCGGTACTGCTCCCCCAGCCGTCGGCAGGTCTGCACCTCAAAGCCGTGAAAGTGATAGATGGGAGCGTCGGGATAGCATTGCGTCAGTTGCAAAAATTGCTCCCAAGCTTGCCTTTCTTCCTGCGGGTCGGCGGCCAGGCAACTGTGATAGCTTGTAACCTTTTTCCCCTCGGCTTGCTCCACCACCAGCAGCCCCAGCAGATAGGCGACGTTGTGACGGGGATCCGCCTCGATATCGAAGTACAGCTCTACGGGTGTGGTGGGCAGGGTTTCCGGGGGGGATTGAATCCAGAGAGGCTGCCGGCTGAGGGTGGCACGGGCTTGCAGCTGCAGTTGCAGGGCCACGCCGGATCCCAACTTGGGAATGGCTTGCAACCTATCCAACTGAGCGTTGGCCAGGGCTTCAATCGAGTGGATCCCCGCCTCTTGCAAAAGGGGATAGCGGGATCCCGTTACGCCCGGTAGCAGGCTGAGGGGTTGAGCGGCGGCGTTCAACTGGCGACAATGCTCCCGCCAGTGGCAAAGATGGCAGCGGCTGCGGGCCATGAACACCTGCGGTGGTTCCGGCTGGTTGAGGGAGTGCAGGTACTCCTGCAGCAATTGCCGCACCTGTGCTCGTCGGCGGCTCAGGTGGACGGGGTGCCACTTCCCATCTTTCAGGATCAAAATGCCCCGCTTGGGAACGTTTCCCTGCAGGGATCCGAGCAACTCTGCCTGCAAAGCCAGCACCAATTCGTACTCCGGTTTGGGGCGTTTGCCGATACGAATATGAACCGGCAGGTAAGAGGATCGGGCGGCGTGGCGACTTCTGCCAACGAGAGCGGGATCCCGAATCAGCAGATCCAGGGAGCTGCTCACCCAAACGGAATGAAATTGGGCATCCTCTTCTGACTCCCAAACCAGCTCTGCGGCGATCTGTCCGCCGTAGATCCGCTCTGCCCCGCCTGCCATAGCTGCCAAGAGAGCCTCGTTGCCCGGCGCGATTCGTTCTCCGGGGAATTGCTCAAACACAGCGGCTGCCAGGGTTTGGCGATCCCGCCGCCATTGCTCCAGCAGGTTGTCCGGCGGCAGCTTGGCCTCTTGAGGGCCAACCCGATCCAGGTAAGGCAAACGTCGGCAGCGAAAAAAAGCAAGCAGCTCCTCAGCCTCAACAGAACCCTGTCCTGCTGCTGCAACCTGGCACTCCAACGGCGGACAACCTCAGCTCTGCTGCCATTGTGGCACGCCCCCAGGCTGCCTTTGGGATCCCTCAAGACTTGGGATCCTGAGTGGGCAGGAGATGGGCGATGATCCGCTCAATCGTCTCAGATTGGCGACGAGCTGTATCGGCTTGCTGTTGACATATTGCCTTTAACTCTCCCAGCCAAGTGCTCTGCTCCTGGGATATCAGCACCTGTTGTTGAACAATGGCTTTCAGATGGGTCAGGTCATCCTTGACGAAGCTGACGGTCTCGGCCAAGGTCAACACAGCCCCAACCAGGCGATCCAGCCGGAAGTCAATTTGGTCGAACCGGTCTTTGCTCTGCATTTTGCTCAGATCAGATTCAGATTGGTTAGTAGAGGGTATCGGTGGGCGCTGAGGGAGGTCGCTTCACTGAGAAGAAAGCCCCAGTCTGACAGCCAGACCGCTCAAGCTTGTGTCTCTATTGTTACCCATAGGTACAAATACAGCACTAGCCATTTAGCACAACTTCCCCTATCTGCTGTACGCTCATGCCCTGCCCTGCGGACGCAACTCACTCTTCAGGTGCAATGTATGCTATTTGCAGAGCTTAGAGAAAAACCCCAGAGAACGAAATCACAGCCACGCAAAAGCTCAAGAGACAACCCAGACTGCTGCCAGCAGCAGGGATCCCTGATAAGACCTGCAGCTTGCTGACACGGCTGGCGTATGCTGGAGAATAAAGATTTCTTTACACTTTACCGGAGCGGACTGTGACAGCTCTTTCGACGGCCCCAACCTTGCCCCAAACCAAGACGGTGGCGGTGGAAATGCAGGGGGTGTGGAAACGCTTTGGGCAGCAGGTTGCCGTTCAGGATTTGAGCCTGCAGATCCCGCAGGGGGAAGTGTTTGCCCTGTTGGGGCCCAACGGCGCCGGCAAATCCACCACCATTCGCATGCTCACCAGCCTTACCCGACCCAGCCAGGGATCCATCCAGGTGGGGGGGTATGACGTGATGCGGGATCCGGTGGCGGTGCGGCAGCAAATTGGCGTAGTTCTGCAGCCTATCACCCTAGAGGCAGAGCTGACCGTTTGGGAAAACCTGGAGTTCCACGGGCGTATGCACCACATCCCCAACCCAGAGCGGCAACGGCGCATCGATGAATGGCTGGAGTATGTGCGGCTGGCGGATCGCCGGCAAGACAAAGTGAAAACCCTCTCAGGGGGAATGAAACGACGCTTGCAGGTGGCCAGGGCGTTACTGCATCGCCCCCAGATTTTGTTTTTGGACGAGCCCACCGTCGGGTTGGATCCCCAGGCGCGGCGGCTGTTGTGGGAGATCTTGCGGGATCTCAATCGGCAGGGCATGACCTTGCTGATTACCACCCACTACATGGAGGAGGCAGAAGAGCTGTGCGACCGCATTGGCATCATGGATGGGGGAAGGTTGATCGAGTTGGGCAGCACCGAGCAATTGCGGGCTAAGTACGGAGAGGCTCTGTTGGTGCGCTCCTGTCCTGGCCGGGAGGTGAACTACACCTTTTTCCCCAGCTTGGCGGAAGCTCAGCGGCAGTTGGAGGCAGAACCCGACAAAACCGGCCTCATGGTGCGCCCGGCCAACTTAGAAGACATTTTTGTGCGTTTGACGGGCCGCCGCTTGGATTAACGGGCCCTCACCCCTGGCCCCTCTCCCAACGTGAAGAGGGGAGAGTTATTTGGGGGTTAAGGTTTTTCCTCTCCCCATCCCTCCTTCGGAGCGGGGGGCTCAAACTTGTAGCCAACTCCGCGCACGGTGCGGATCAACTCCGGTTGGCTGGTATCGGTTTCCAGCTTCTTGCGAATTTGGCCAATGTGGACATCGACCACCCGCTCATCTCCCTCGTGGTTGAAATCCCACACCTCTTGAATCAGCTCAGCCCGTCGCCAAACCCGCCCCGGATGTCGAGCCATAGCATAGAGCAAATCGAACTCCAGTGCTGTTAAGTTGATCAGGCGCTGCTCGCGGATGACTGCTCGGGTTTCCGGGTCGATTACCAAAGAGGCAAAGGTCAAGACCGGTGCGCTGGCAACTTCGGTCTTCATGCGTTGCCGCCGCAGAATGGCTTGCACTCGCGCCTGTAACTCCGGCAGGCTGAAGGGCTTGGTCAGGTAGTCATCTGCCCCCAACTGGAATCCGTGCAACTTATCAGCAGGGCTGACGCGGCTGGTCAACATCAACACGTACACGCCGGTCTCTTTTTGCATTTGCTGGCAGAGATCGTAGCCGCTCACATCCGGCAAGTTCAGATCCAAAATTACCAAGGCCGGCTGAAAAGCGCGCAACTGCTGTAAGCCCTCGGCCCCCGTCATCGCCACCTCAACCGAATACCCCTGCCGCTGCAAGTACCGCTGCAGTAGAGCACAAATGCTGGGATCATCATCGATGATGAGGATGCGTGACATGGCAGCTTGGCACTCTCGAAGTCAGCAGGAGACAAGGTTGCAGGGCGTTGGGGTGTGGGGATCCCTTCGGCAGCTCATGGGCAACAATCGTGCAGAGGCGATGGGCCCTCGGCTCGCGGGTGAATAAAGAGCCCTCTCAACAGGGCAAGCTTGACCCCAACCTCGGCTGGAAAGGGCCACAGGCGCAGGCAATTCATGAGTGATTGAACACTTAAATCTTATTTCAAGTCTTTACGTATGGGGTCACAGGGGGAGTTCATCCTTGTCAAGGCTGCCCTTCTCTCCAAATTAACGGAGGCTTATCCAAGAATCTTGGGCATTATCTTACTGAGTTGCCCAAGGGGAAAAGTAGCGTAAGGAGGATCCGTCAAGCAAGATCCTTAGCACCTGGAGTTAATCTGGAAGCTGTGACGCTGCTGTTCCTGTCTCAAAGTCTCGCTTTAGTGTGGCAGGTGGCGGTTTATCCCGGAGGCTTATGTACACCAATCCCGATGAAGTCTTCCGCAAAGATGTCCGGTTGGCCCTCTTCACCTGGGGGATCCTAGAGTTGGCTTGTTTCGTGATTATCCCCTTTACCGGAGCCTACGCATTCTCGCAAGTGGAGGCTTGGCTGTGGCCCTCTTTGGTTTTGGGGCCGGTGGGGGCGGTGGTGGTGGCTTTTTGTTCTAAAGTGGTGCTGGCTGCCAACAACATCCCGGATCCCAGGAGAAAACAAGCCCAGCGGCAAGTGGCTCAGGTGGTCAGTCTTTTTGGCTTTCTGGGCTTGGCATTGCCCCTCCTTCTGGCAGGATGGGTATTTGGCCGAGAGATTTTGACGACCGACTGGCAGAATAAGTTCACCGACACCAATAATAAGTAGAAGTTGTAGAAGTTAATCTCTAACGCCCTTGCCCTCTGGAGTCCCGTCGGTGCCTCCTGCAGGTATAGCAAGAGCGCTGCGCAACAATGCTATAGATTGGGATGCAGTCACGTCAGCGTTGCGGAGCCATGGTGCTCTGGCTTTCGTAAGTCCCCGGTTTTGAGGAGGATTCCATTCTTCTTGCGGATTCTTGCCTGCAGCGTTGCGGGGAGGTGTTTTGGATGGCTAACTACCCAATGCGAGGCCGTTCTTCTCCTGCTTCTGGCAGTTTTCCCTTGGGCACCTTGGTGGTGGTGAGTGTCTCGGTTGGGGCTCTGGCCGCCTTGGGTTGGCAGTTGTGGCAGCTTGTTGCCCCGATGTTGGCCCCCCCTGCCCCGCCTCAATTTCCGCAGGCCGTGCGCTTGGATCCCTTGCCCAGCCCGGCAAGTTTTCCCTCTCCCTTGCCTGGCCCTGCTGCAGGCACTGTTGACCCTGAGGGATTTCCCCCCGGCAGCCGCGGGCGGGTGATCGAGCCAATTGGCCTGGCAATCCGCAGCCAACCTTCTGCCGATGGAGCCTACCAAGGGGGAATTGTGGTGGGGGAAACGGTGACGGTGTTGGAGTACAGCGCCGATGGTCGTTGGCAACGGGTGCGGCGGGAGTTGAACGGACAAGAGGGCTGGGTGCGCGCCGGCAATTTGGGCCCTGTGGATGGTGCTTCAGCTTCAACTTCTACAGCTCCCACGGTTGAACCCAACCCTGAATCAACTCCTTTGCCGACTCGACCCCCCACGGCAGCAGTGGTTTCCCCAGGTGAGCGGGGACGGGTGATCGAGCCCATTGGCCTGGCGCTGCGGGCCACTCCAGAGCGGGAGGGAACCTACATTGGCGGTGTGCCCATGAACGAGGTGGTGACGGTGCTGGGCCTCAGCGAAGATGGTCGTTGGCAGCGCATCCGCCGTCAGAATGGGCAGGAAGGTTGGGTGCGGGCGGGGAATTTAGCGCAGGAGTAGCCCTTGCCATAGACATAGCCCTACAGATGCCCTGGTGGGGGATTGTAACACCAGGGAAGCCTGTGTTTCGGTAGAGCAGTGCCGTTTGCGTCATCGGGACCGAGTCCTTGGCAGGGGAACTGGTGAAACACACTCCATTTCGGCTTGGTGCTTCAACAAGGGATCCCTGGGGCAAGGGGTTAGCTTTACCCTTTCTGGCCCTTGGGTTGGCCTTCTCTCTAGGCGCCTGCCGACCGGCTTCTAACGCTGGAGCGGAAAAGGTCAGGCAGGAAGCACCCCTAGCCCAAGCAAAGGCAGAGATGGGTACTCTGGAGTTTTGGGCCAACGGCGAGGACTTCATTCGGGAGGGGTTTGTCTCCAAAGACGGCTGGGAACTGAGCTTTGAGCACGTGTACGTGACGCTGGCGGACATAACCGCCTACCAAACCGATCCGCCCTTTGATCCGGAAGGAAATGCAGATTTGCTGGCACGGGCATTGGTCAGCCTCTCCGGCCCCATCACGGTTGATTTGATCACGGCTCCCCCGGCGGAGCGGGCCTTACTGGGATCCCTAGAGGCACCCCCTGGCCACTACAACGCCCTGGGGTGGCGGCTGGTGCCAGCACTGGAGGGGCCGGCAAAGGGCTATTCCCTCTGGATCGAAGGCCAAGCCCGACCGACAAAGGAAGGGGCTGGGGAGATGCCGTTTGTGCTCAAGTTCAGCCCTGAGGTGGCCTTCACCTGCGGAGAGTATGTGGGGGAGGAGCGCAAAGGCTTTGTGCGCGTCGGCCAGGTGGCAGATCTGGAGGTCACCTTCCATTTCGACCACCTGTTTGGAGATGGAAGCTTGCCCCCCAACGACAGCCTCAATCAAGCAGCTCTGGGGTTTGCCCCTTTGGTGAAGTTGGATCCTGTCTCCCTGGAGCAGCGGCTGGCCGCGTCAGCGGCGCGGAGCACTGGGGGGGGATCCGACCTTCTGGAAGTGGACTGGGGGGATCTGCAGGAGGGATCCCCTGCGGCTAAGGCCGCATTGGAGCTCCTGCACCACTTGGGCCATGTGGGGGAAGGCCACTGCCGCGCTGCCTCTGGCCCTGCCCAGACAGAGTCTTCGCCCTGAAGTCTTGGCTTTTCTAAGACCGGTCGCCTGCAGAGCGTAGAGATTGTCGTCTGTCCTCAGCTAACCAATGAACCGAGTCTGGCCAAAACTTTGGATCCCTTCCTGCCGACTGAGCCTGATTGCGGCGTCGCGTCAGCGATGCGGAGCACGGTTGAGCTTGCTGGCTTTCGGCCTGCTCCTGTCTGCTCCCGCTTGGGGCCACGGGGTGGAGGCCTCTTGGCGGGCAGTTCCCGCTTTTGAGATCCAGGCCCGCTACGATTCTGGCGAACCGATGCGTTCTGCGCAGGTAACGGTGTTTGCGCCAACGGATCCCACTACCCCTTGGCAAGAGGGACAGACGGATGCACAGGGACGATTTTTGCTGCAGCCGGATCCCAACCTGACGGGCCTCTGGCAGGTGCAGATTCGCCAGGCCGGGCATGGGGTATTGGTCAATGTGCCGGTGGGCGAGGAGTTTGCTCAGGCAGAAGGGATCCCCAGCGCTTCCCCACCCTTTGGGCCTTTGCAGCGGGGGGTTATGGCCGCCTGTGTCATTTGGGGCTGTCTGGGCACAGCTCTGTTCTTCTCCAGGCCCCGTCAATCTGGTTACGCAGCGGTGGAGAGCCCACCGGTTTCGGGATCTCCAGGGTCAGGAATCTCAGGCTCCCAGGCTGGCTCCTCTGCTCTGGAGTAGGACTGACCATGCACATCAGCGATGGCATTTTGCCAGCACCGCTTTGGCTAGGGGGTTATGGCATCACCGCCCTGATCACCAGCTACAGCTTGCGGCTTCTCCGTCGCGCCGGCGTTGCCGAGCAATGTCCTTGGTGGGAACGGGATCCCCGCCATCAGTTGCCCAAGGGGGCTCTGCTCACGGCTGCCTTTTTTGTGG
The DNA here is from genome assembly GCF_047461655.1 of Synechococcus sp. W55.1. Taxonomy (NCBI): domain Bacteria; kingdom Bacillati; phylum Cyanobacteriota; class Cyanophyceae; order Synechococcales; family Synechococcaceae; genus Synechococcus; species Synechococcus sp. W55.1. Next base: position 49,374 of record NZ_JANSHN010000013.1, on the reverse strand, counting down.
CCTCTTCGATTCACCTGCCCTTTCCCCCGGCCAGCCTGCATCTGGTGCTGAATGGGTTGATGGGCCTGATGTTGGGGGCTTTGGCCTATCCGGCCATTGTGGTGGGCTTGTTTTTTCAGGTGGTGGCCTTTGGCCATGGGGGACTGACCACGTTGGGCATCAACGCCGCCATCATGGGGATCCCGGCGCTCTTGGCCGGTGGGATTTTTCGGGCGGGCCGTCGCGTGATGGGGGCCGGGGTGTCTGCCTTCTTGGCGGGAGCTGTGGGGGTGGGGCTGGCGGTGCTGTTGTTTTACGGGGTGGTCATGGCTGCTGTGGTTGACCCCGGCAGCGAAACCAAGCACCTGGCTCTTGGTAGCTTGGTGGTGGCCCACATCCCCCTGATGGTGGTGGAGGGGTTGTTCGCCAGTTGGGTGGTGCTGTTTTTGCAGCGGGTACAACCGGCGCTGCTGGGAGAGTATGGCAAGAGATGAAGCCGGCTCAGGGATCCCTTGCTGCTGGCGCGGTCAACAATCCCATCCTCACCCCTCCAAACCCCTTTCCTGGCTGCACCGGTGGCAACCTCTGCCCAAGGTGCTGGGCCTGATGGCGCTGATGGCGGCTTTCGCCTCGGTGAGGTGCCTGGCCCTCTTGCCGCTCATCTGGGCGCTGGTGGCTGGACTGTGGAGCCTGTCGGGATTGCCTTGGAGCCTCGGGCTGAGGCGGCTGGCAGCCCCAGGGCTGTTGGTGGCAGGGTTGATGGGGATCCTACCCTTCTGGGCGGGGGAAACCATCCTGTGGCGCTGGGGATCCCTGGCTCTGCGTTGGGAGGGGCTGCAGATGGCGCTTCGCATTGGGGGGAGAGGGCTGGCCCTGTTCGCTCTCACCATGCTGCTGCTGGAGACCACTCCCACGTCGGAACTGTTGGCAGCGTTGCGGCAACTGGGGATCCCAGATCTGCTTTTGGAACTGGCCTGGCTCACCCAGCGCTATCTGCAAGAGATGGCTGCTCAGTGGGAGCAGATGCAACGGGCAGCCCGGTTGAGGGGTTGGCGACCGCGGGGATCCCTGTGGCGTCCTGGGCCGTCTCTAAGACAAGATCTGCCCTTTCTGGCCGCTGCGGTGGGCACCCTGTTGGTGCGCAGCTACGAGCGCTCCGAGCGCACCTATCAGGCGCTGCGACTGCGGGGCTACGGACGGGCACCTCTGTTTTCGACGGCGGCTGGCGGGGATCCCTGGAGCTGGGCGGCCAGCGGCCTGGCAGTGGTGGTGTCGGTGGGCTTGGTGTGGACGCAATTTTAGGACTAGCCGCTTGGGCTTAGAAACAGAGGGCCATCTGCTGCCCCCCTGCAAAAGCGAGGGGAAATCCAACTGGGACTAGAATAGGAAAGCCCCATCGATTGTTGTCCGTTTCTGCCAGCTTCTTGGCCTCCTGATGAACCGGTTAGAAAGCACCCTGCCTACGCCCTTCCGCAGCCCCTCCCGTTTGGCGCCGGAGGCCCCGGCCGTTGCCATCTTGCACCTGGGCTGTGAGAAAAACCGGGTGGACACCGAGCACATGCTGGGCCTGCTGGCCCAAGCGGGCTACCGGGTGGATGGGGACGAAGAGAGCGCTAACTATGTGATTGTCAACACCTGTAGCTTCATCGAGGCAGCGCGACGGGAGTCGGTCAGTACCCTGATGGAGCTGGCGGTACAAGGCAAAAAGATCATCATTGCCGGCTGCCTGGCGCAGCACTTCCAGGAGGAGCTGCTGCAGGAGATCCCGGAGGCGGTGGCTATCGTGGGCACGGGCGACTATCACCAGATCGTCCAAATCATCGAGCGGGTGGAGCGGGGAGAGCGGGTCAATGCCGTTACTTCTAGCCTGGATTACATTGCCGATGAGACTGTCCCCCGCTACCGCACCACCCACGCGCCGGTGGCCTACCTACGGGTAGCCGAGGGCTGTAACTACCGCTGCTCCTTCTGCATCATTCCCCACTTGCGGGGCAACCAACGCTCCCGCTCCATCGAGTCCATCCTCCGGGAAGCAGAACAGCTGGCCGAGGAAGGAGTGCGGGAGCTGATTTTAATTTCCCAGATCACCACCCACTACGGGATCGACCTCTACGGGGAGCCGCGCTTGGCTGAGCTTATCCGCGCCCTGGGCCAGATCCCCATTCCCTGGATCCGCATGCTCTACGCCTACCCCACCGGCATCACGCCTGCAGTGGTGGAGGCCATCCAAGAAACTCCCAATTTCTTGCCTTACCTGGATTTGCCCCTACAGCACAGCCATCCTGAGATCCTCAAGGCCATGAATCGCCCCTGGCAAGGGCAGGTCAACGACCGGGTGATCGAGCGGCTGCGCCAGGCGTTGCCCAATGCTGTGCTGCGCACCAGCTTCATTGTCGGGTTTCCCGGGGAAACGGAGGAGCATTTCCAGCATCTGCTGGCCTTTGTGCAGCGTCACCAATTTGACCATGTGGGGGTGTTTACCTTTTCCCCCGAAGAAGGCACTCCCGCCTACCATCTCCCCCATCAGGTTCCAGAGGCCGTCAAACAGGAGCGCCGTGCCCGCCTGATGCAGGTGCAGCAGGGGATCACCTTCCGCCGCAACCGCGAGCAGGTAGGCCGGGTGGTTCCCGTTCTCTTGGAGCAGGAAAACCCCAGAACCGGCGAGTGGATTGGCCGTTCCCCCCGCTTTGCCCCCGAGGTGGATGGAGTGGTGTATGTGCAGGGGCAGGGATCCCTGGGATCCCTGGTGCCGGTGCAGATCACCCGCGCTGAGCCCTATGATCTCTTTGGCCAAGTGGTGGCAGCGCCGGTGGACTTTGACTGGAGCGGGCGGTAGCGGTGCAAAGCACTTTGGTAGGATCTTCATCCACGGGAGAGGAGCTGGGAATGACTACCCTTCGCGTCAGCGGGACAGAGTCTCTAGATGATCTGAAACAAGCAGCAGCCCGAGCCGCGGTTCAAAAGGTGCAGTCGGGGATGGTGGTGGGGCTGGGCACGGGATCCACAGCCGCCTTTGCTGTCAGCGCCCTAGCAGAGCGGATGCAAAGCGAGGGTCTGCAGATCCTCGGTGTGCCCACCTCCGAGCGCACGGCTGAACAGGCCCGCTCCCTGGGGATCCCGCTGGCTACCCTAGAAGAGCAGCCGCGCCTGGATCTGGCCATCGATGGGGCCGACGAGATTGAAGTGGGATCCCTGAACCTGATCAAAGGGGCAGGAGGGGCCCTGTTGCGGGAAAAATTGGTGGAGGCCAGCGCTGCCGAGCTGATCATCATCGCCGATGCCTCTAAAAAAGTCCCGCAGTTGGGCATTCGCTTCCCGGTGCCGGTAGAGGTGGTGCGCTTTGGCTGGAAAACCACCTTGGCCCGGGTGGAGGCCATCGGCTGTGCAGCCACTCTGCGGCTGAATGCCCAAGGGGATCCCTACCTGACGGATGAGCAGCACTACATCCTCGACTGCCAATTCGGCCCCATGGCGGATCCTGCCAAGATCGCCGATCAACTCAAAGGGACGGTGGGGGTTGTGGAACATGGCCTGTTCATCGGCATGGCCAAAGAGGCAATCATCGCCCTCCCGACTGGGATCGAAACGCTGCAACCCAGCTGACAACTTCCTATACCCAGTCGTGTATTGGCGTTGCCCAGGAACTGGGTTTACAGCTTTTTCCGACTTCATGGGAGTTCCGTAGCCAAGCGGGAGCCTTCCCACGCAAGAGATTGATTGACACTGGCTGTGGTAAACAACGCTGAAAAAAGCTGTACAGCTATCCCCAACTCCCCTCTCCCCCTGGGAGAGGGGCTGGGGGTGAGGGGGAGCGCTTGGGAAATGTCTCAATCGGGTCTGAAATGACCATAGACGAAGAGGCTGTAGGCGAATTGGAGTTTCTGCCCGATGCTGACCTTACGAACTGTGGCTGACCTGCTGCAAACTCCCCTGCAGGGGGATCCCCATTTGTTGGGTCTTCCCGTCCAAGCCATTTGCACCGACAGCCGCCAATTGCAGCCGGGGTCAGTCTTTGTGGCGCTGCGGGGGGAACGGTTTGATGGACACGACTTCATTCCGCAAGCTTTGGCCGGAGGGGCCATTGCCGTCATCAGCCAGCGTCCGGTGGCCGGGCCCCATTTTCAAGTCTCAGATACCCTAGCTGCCTACCAGCGCATCGCCAGAGGCTGGCGGGAGCAGTTTCCCCCCTCCGTAGTAGCCATCACGGGCTCAGCAGGCAAAACCACCACCAAGGAAATGTTGGCGGCTGCCCTATCCCGCTACGGCACAGTTCTCAAAAGTGAGGCCAACCACAACAATGACATCGGGGTTGCTCAAACCCTGCTCCAGATGCAACCGGAGCATCAGTTTGTGGTTCTGGAAATGGCCATGCGCGGCCCCGGAGAAATTCGCCGGCTGGCTCAGATGGCTCAACCCACCCACGCTCTGATCACCCATATCGGCACCGCCCACATCGGCAGGCTGGGATCCCGCGCGGCCATTGCTGCTGCCAAGTGCGAGCTGCTGCAGGAGCTAGGGCAGGGGGTGGCTCTGCTGAATGGAGAAGATCCCTTGCTGTTGTCTACCGCCGCCAGCCTGTGGTCGGGACAAACCCTTACCTATGGCCTGGATCAGGGGGACTTACGAGGAGAATGGGATCCCCAAGCCCAAACGGTAACCGTGGAGGGCCTAACGCTGCCGGTGCCCTTGCCGGGAAGACACCATGCCCTCAACTGGATGGGGGTGCTGGCTGCTTTGCGCAGCTTGGGGCTGGATTGGGAGCGGCTCCGAGAACCCATCGCCTTGCCTACCCCTCTGGAGGGGCGCAACCGCCATCTCAAGCTGGCGGGAGATGTGGAAATCTGGGATGAAACCTACAATGCCTCGCCGGAAGCGATGATCGCGGCTCTACACCTGCTGGCCCAAACCCCGGGGAAACGGCGCTGGGCTATTCTCGGCCCGATGCGGGAATTGGGAGAGCATGCACCTCAGCTCTATGCGGAGGTGGGTCGGGCGGCTGCCCCTTTGGGGCTGGATCGGGTCTTGCTCTTGGATCCCGAAGGAGAAATGCAACCGCTGCTCGACCAAAAACCGGCAGCCCAGACAGAACGCTGCGAGGAGGTATCCGAACTGCTGGAAATCTTGCTCCATCACGTGCAAGCCGGGGATCGGCTGCTGTTCAAGGCAGCGCGGGCTGTTGAACTGGAGCGGGTGCTGCACCGCTTTTTGCAGGAGTGGCAGGCATAGGCTAAACTGAGGGATATATCGATGGAAAGCCCGCGTCCCTCGGTTGAGAGGAGATCAATCCAAGCCGAGTTCATTCCTCGTCGATAACTGCCCTTTTTCCGTACGGCATGTACTACCACAATCCCTCTCTGCGCGAAGAACCCCGCGATCAACCGCCAGCGGTGGTGCCCTCCCCCAGCAGCCTTTCCATTCTCGATTGGTTGCGCCAGGAAGGCCGGTTGATTGAGCAGCCTATTGAAGTCCCTGAGATGGCTTTGGAAGAAGATATCGATGATATCGACGATTTGATCGGGGACGACTACGACGAAGACTTCGAGCCCGAAGAAGAATAGCTGCAGTTGTTGAATGCCTCTTCACCCCCTTTGCCCGGCACAGCAAAGCCGCCGGTTCTTAGTGTGCCGGCTCTTGCAATGAAAATGTAAATAAATGTAATAGATTTCTCGGCTTGAAAGGATCCCTTTTCAGGTCGTTGTGGTTGGCTGGCAAACGTACCGGAGTTGTTGTTGCAAATCTAAAAGCAGTGGAGCATAATCCCAAAATCCTTGCGTAGATTACGTTTCGCACGTTGAGAGTATCTTTTTCCAAGATTTTTTTGATTTTTAGGAACTCGAACAGGCTCCCCTACGTCTCTAAGGAATGTAAACCTAATCTTTACGAAGGGTTACAGCATATGATTCGCAATCTCTTCACTCTCTCTTTGGCCGTTGCCTCGGCCACCACGTTGGTTGCAGCCCCTATGGTCAATGCCAGCAGCCAGGGCGCGACTTCTGAAAGCGTGAAAACCGCTGCTGCTAGTAGAACCATTGTGGATGTTGCTGCTGAGGCCGGCTCTTTCACCACCCTGATCCAAGCTTTGGAGGCTGCCGACTTGGTGGAAGTGCTTTCTGGGGAAGGCCCCTTCACCGTCTTTGCTCCCACCGATGAGGCTTTTGCAGCTCTGCCGGAAGGCACTTTGGAGGAGTTGCTCTTGCCGGAAAACCGTGAGCGATTGATCCAAATCCTCACCTACCACGTGGTGCCCGGCAAAGTTCTCTCCACCTCTTTGGAAGCTGGGGAAGTGGTTACGGTCGAGGGATCCCCTGTGGAGATCTCTTTGGCTGATGGTGTCAAGGTCAACGATGCCAATGTGGTAACAGCCGACATTGAAGCTTCCAACGGCGTGATCCACGTGATCGACAAGGTGATCTTGCCTCCACAAGGGTGACCTACCAACGCCATGGATTCTAGGCCCTTCAGGGTCTAGCCCTCTGGCAGCCCCTGCTCTGGTGGCGGGGGTTTTGTATTGGGATCCCCAGCTATTCCGTTCTTTGGGCAAGGGATCCCCAATTTCATAGGTCGATGCCAACGCTGGAAGCGTAGATCGCCTCCACCGACACGCCGGACACCCGTTGAGGACGCACGATCATGTACTCATTGTCCATTTGCTTGGGCAAGGTGATGAACTCTTCGCCGCCCACCATGAGGTTGTTGATCAGCTCGGTGTATTCTCTGGCTTCTTTGACCCGTACCTGCATGGTTTGTCCACCTTCCAGCATGATGTGGACAAGATATCCGTCAGGTTTTCTGGCCATGGATGCTCCTGCTGGGTGAACCGAAGGACGAGACGAGGGGTGTTCTTATGAACATTATTCCCCCTTTTGAGACCCCTAACCAACCCCTGACTCTTCCGTGAAATCTGGAATTGAGCTGCGCCAAACCGAATCCCAAGCCGTAGCATAGTGAAAGTGAAATGTGCTCATTTTAATCTTCCTCGCGCTCCATGCCCCATTTGCCTGATGTCTCTGCTGCCCACCGTGAGCTGGAGTGGAACGGAGTTCCTTCCACCCCGACAAACGACGCCCAACCCCTGAGCCGCTCTACCGTGAAGGATCCCATCACCGCCCGTTCCGACATCATCGCCGTCGGGGGAGCAGAGGATAAGGAAAATGAGCGCCACATCCTTTGGGAGTTCTTCCGCCGAGCGGGGGGAAAGTCTGCCCACATCACCATCGTGCCCGCGGCTTCTGGGATCCCGGCGGTGCTGGGGGAGATCTACGCCAACATTTTTCAGCAGATGGGGGCAGCCAGCCTCCAAGTTCTGGATATCCGCAGCCCGATGGAGGCAAGGGATCCCGATAACGTTGAGAAAATCCGCTTCTCCACCGGCATCTACTTTACGGGTGGGGATCAGGAGCGGCTGGCGGAGGTGCTGGCCCACAGCGAGCTGATGGAGGCCATTCGACAGCAGTGGCAGCGGGGGCAGACGGTAATTGCCGGAACCAGCGCCGGAGCTTCTGCGTTGGGGCAGCAGATGATCTCCCGCGGCTACAGCGGAGAACCGCCCACGCCGGCAATTGTAACGGTGAAGACAGGCCTGGGCCTTTTGCCTCGCGTCATCATCGATCAACATTTCCATCAGCGCAATCGCCTGGTGCGGCTGGTTACGGCGGTGGCCCACTACCCCCAATGTCTGGGCATCGGCATTGACGAGAATACGGCGGTGGTGATCCAGGCCGACGATGTGATGGAGGTGATCGGCTTGGGCACAGTGACAATTGTGGACGGGACACAACTGTACTCGACTGTTCAGGAGGCGGCAGCGGATGAGTATTTTCGGCTGCACAATGCCCGCATTCACTTTTTGCCGCCGGGATCCCGATTCGATCTCAACACCTTGTCTCCACTCTGACTGCTGAAATGTGACTGCTGAAAACTTTGTCCTGCCAAGGCGGCTGGACTGGCGCAACCTCAACACCCTCTGGGGATCCCTGTTGGCCGAAACCTTGAGTCGGCTGGGTTGCCGTTTGGCGGTGGTGTGTCCGGGATCCCGCTCAGCCCCCCTGACCTACGCCCTGGCCCAGCACCCCGACATCGAGGCAATTCCCGTGCTGGATGAGCGGTCGGCAGCCTTTTTTGCGCTGGGATTGGCCCAGCAAACCCGGCGGCCCATTCCCCTGGTGTGTACTTCCGGCAGCGCTGGCGCTCACTTTTTCCCAGCTCTCATCGAGGCGGCAGAAAGTGGCTGGCCGCTTTTGGTTTTGACGGCGGATCGGCCCCCGGAGCTGCGCCACTGCCGCGCCGGCCAAGCGATTGACCAGGTGAAGCTCTACGGCCATTACCCCAACTGGCAGGCGGAATTGGCCGTGCCCAGCGCGGCTCCAGAAGCCCTGGCCTACCTGCGCCAAACCCTAGTGCACGCCTGGGAGCGCACCCTTTACCCCTTCCCCGGCCCTGTGCATTTGAATGTGCCCTTCCGGGATCCCCTGGCTCCCATTGCTGACGGCAGCACTGCGCCTTTGATTCATTTGCAGGAAGATCCGGAGTTTGAGAAGACCTTTTTTCGTGGAGTTGTTCCGCCATGCACCGGCTCTTCCTTCCAGGCGGTGCGGAGCCCTCTGCAGACGGAGACAGCTTCTTTTTGGCAGGAGTGGCGCGGCTGTGAGCGGGGGGTGATCTTGGCGGGGCCGGCTCAACCGGCGGATCCCCAGCGTTATGTGGAGGCAGTGGCCCATTTGGCGACGGCTTTGGGGTGGCCGGTTCTGGCCGAGGGGCTCTCTCCCCTGCGCAACTACGCTTCCCTCAACCCCTATCTCATCACCACCTACGATCTCATCCTGCAGCGGGATCGGCCGCAGCTTTGGCCGGAGCAAGTCATCCAACTGGGATCCCTGCCCACCAGCAAAGCGCTGCGGCAAACCCTGGCCAAGGTTGCTCCCCGCGTTTGGCGGTTGGATCCCCGTCCCGACAATGGGGATCCCCTGCACAACCCCACCACCCATTTGCCTTTTGCCGTGGAAGAGTGGGTCTCCGGGATCCCAGAAGCACCGGCCAAGCAAACAACTTTTCTGCAGGGCTGGCTGACAGCCGAAGCGCAAATCCGGACCGCCTTAGACCAGGCTATGGCTGACCTGCCGGAGTGGTTTGAGGGTAGGATAGCCTGGTGGCTGGCCCGCCACCTGCCGCCAGAGACGCCGCTATTCATTGCCAACAGCACGCCGGTGCGGGATGTGGAGTGGTTTTGGCCCCCCAACGACCGCCGCATCCGTCCCTACTTCAATCGCGGCACCAACGGCATCGATGGCCTTCTCTCTACCGCCTTCGGGGTGGCCCACCGGCAGCGCCCGACGGTGTTGCTAACCGGGGATCTGGCCTTTTTGCACGACTGCGGCGGCCTGCGGCTTGGCCCTCACCTGCAGGGATCCCTGACCATTCTCCTCATCAACAACCAGGGGGGTGGGATTTTCGAGCTGCTGCCCATTGCTGAAGTGGGCCGTCAAGGGCCAGATCCGCCCTTTGAGCCCTACTTTGCTACTCCCCAGTCGGTGGATCTTGCCCTCCTCTGCCAAGCCCACGGCATTCCCCACCGGCGGGTGGAAAGCTGGCAGGAGCTGGCCCAAGCTTTGGATCCCTTGCCTGCCCAAGGGGTGCGGGTGTTGGAGATCCTTACGGATCGCAAGGCCGATGCTCGGCGGCGGCGGCAGTGGTTTCAGCAGGGGTCTGAGCGGTCATCCAGGCGGTAACCCGATCCCAGATCTGCTCCGGCAGATCCTCGACCTCGCAGTCCAGCCACTGGATCCCTGGCAGGGCCCGGAACCAGGTCATCTGCCGCTTGGCAAATTGGCGGGTGCGCCGCACAATCAGGGGCTGCAGCTCGGCTTCCGGGATCCGCCCCTCCAGATAAGCGCCGATTTCCGCGTAGCCCAAAGTATTCAAAAGGGGCAGGTGGGGCCCATAGCGCTCCCGCAGGGTTTTCACCTCCTCGATCCACCCCCGCTCCATCATCTCTGCCGTGCGCCGGGCAATGCGTTGTTCCAAACGGGGCATTGGGCAGCTCAGACCCAAGATCAAGATGGGGTAGTGGGGGGGATGGGCCTGCCGTAGGCTGGAAGCCGGCTTCCCGGTGGTGTAAACGATCTCCAAAGCACGCAGCGTGCGCACTGCGTCATGGGGATGAATGTGCTGGGCGGCAACGGGATCCAACTGCTGCAGCCAGGCGTAGCGGATCTCAGGGGGCCAAGTTTCCAGTTGTCTTCTCAGTTGGGGCTGCGGGGGTACAGCAGGGATCCCCAGGCCGGCAGTCACCGATTGGATGTAGAGACCGGTGCCCCCCACCAAGATGGGAGTCTGTCCCTGCCGATGGGCCGCAGCGATGCGGGCTTGGGCCGCCCGTTGAAACTCAGCCACCGTGTAGGTGTGGCAGGGATCAACAATGTCGATCAACTCGTGGGGCCAGAGAGCCCGCTCAGCAGGGGTAGGCTTGGCTGTGCCGATGTCGAACTCGCGGTAGACCTGGCGAGAGTCCGCATTCAACAACGGGGATCCCAGCCGTTGGGCCAAAAGCAGTGCCTGTCGAGATTTCCCGGTGGCCGTGGGGCCGGCAATGACGATCACTCCCGGCCATCCTGGCCGGTCGGAAGCTGCTGCAGCGGGAATGCCATTCTCGAGAGTTGCACTCATTTCGTTCGCGTCAGCGGCGCGGAGTACCTTAGTTTCGAGACATTCAGGATCTGCAAGAAAATTCACACAAGGCAACAGGTTAAAATTTTCAAGAGGCTTTGGCTCTTTGGCTACAATAGAGCTTCCATCGCGTCAGCGGTGCAGAGCACTCTAGCTTCACCTTTTTTCTGGCTTTTCGGGGTTCTCGGTGATCTCATCTTACGTCCCTGCTTCTACTGGGTTGGGCGGCAGTTGCCCACAGCTCAGGCTACCTCTACAGATACAGATGCTCACCCCTCTGCTGCTTGCTTCGGCAAGACGTGGTCTTAGCTGTCTTGGCCGGGCGGTTGGGGCAGGGATCCTGACAGTTTTGTTGGCGTGGGAACCTTGCCCGGCGCTGGGGGAAACCTTGGTGCTCAAGCAGGGAGAAGTGCGCACTCTGCCCCTGCTGCAAACCCGGGCTCGGCTGCCCTTGCAAATGGAAATGCTCTATCTGGGCATGGTCGAGGAGCGCTTCTTGAGCTACGCCCGCGCCAACAATTGGGAGACCATTTCCAGCGACCGGGAGGATCCCCGCTGGAGCCGCTGGCAACTGCGTCCTGGGGGTGAAGCCCTTTACCTGCCCGATTCCCCTTCATCTCAGAACTCCTTGGAGCCCCCCATCTATGCCCGTGGGTTTTATGTGCAAGCCTATTTTGTCGGCGGGCGCCTGGCGGGAATGCACCTGATTCGCAATCCTGAAGAGCCGGGCTTCAACTTGAAGGCCCTGCAAAGGCTTATCCGCGCCTGGTTTCCCGATAATCGCCTGATGTTGCATTACCAAATACTGCCAGAGGATCCCGAGCAGCAGGTGCTGGGCGCCTATTTGGGCACCATTCCTCCTCCCTACCTTGCCGATATTCAGCGCAATCGCGTGCCTTTTTGTCAGACTTTTTTCAGCCCCACTTTGCCCCAGCCGATCATCCCCCCCTCCGTCGATGTGCCTCCCCATTGCTTGGGCACGACTGCTGCCAGCAGCGGGACGGGGCCTCACGCTGCCCAGAAAGAGACTGCGGCTATGCGCTAGTTGCAACAGTGTTGCGTAGCAATAAGGTTGTGAGGCTAAAACCATTCCCCCTCTGTGGACGAAGAGCCGGGAGTGGGGGGCCAGATTAAGTCAGCGGCGCAAAGCGCCAGGGCCAAGCTGGATTTTAGAAGGGAGCAATTTCCTTCAAATCAAACTGTCACCAGCTCGGGACGGCGGCTGTTGCGAATGCTGCGAATGGCTTCTGCATAGTCTTTGGCCTTGAACACTGCCGAACCGGCCACAATGGCATTGGCTCCTGCCTCGATCACCTGCCAAGCGTTGCTTCCCTTCAAGCCACCATCCACCTCGATCCAGGGATCCAGGCCCCGCTCATCGCACATGGCCCGCAACTGGCGAATTTTGGGCACCACTGCCGGAATGAAGCTTTGCCCGCCAAATCCGGGGTTGACACTCATGATCAACACCAGATCCACCAGATCCAGCACGTATTGGATCAGCTCCAAAGGGCTGGCCGGATTGAGCACCACGCCCGCTTGCTTGCCCAGATCCTTGATTTGGCTGAGGGTGCGGTGCAGGTGAATGGTGGAGCTGGACTCTGCGTGCACGGAAATAATGTCGGCCCCTGCCTTGGCAAAATCCGCCACATAGTTCTCCGGCTCTACAATCATCAGGTGGACGTCCAGGGGCTTGGCCGTCACCGGGCGCAGGGCTTCCACCACCAACGGGCCGATGGTGATGTTGGGCACAAAGCGGCCATCCATCACATCCACATGGATCCAGTCGGCCCCCGCCTCATCCACTGCCCGTACTTCCTCCCCCAACCGGCTGAAATCGGCTGAAAGGATGGAAGGGGCGATCACAATCGGCTTTTGCCCAGAGGTCGCTGACGGCTGCACCATGGTGAGTCCTGGGGATTGAAAACAGAGAAACGGAGAAACCTGCTCCTCTATGGTACGGGGTTTGATCCCCTTTGCAAAGCGTCATATCCCCTCTCAGCTTGGCACTCAAGGCTCCAGGGGGGACGTGGACTCTCGCGACAGGATCCCGTTCGCGTTGGCGGAACGGAGTCCTTTCAAGCTCGCATCGCCGGGCCACAGACCCTGCAAGACTTGGGCAACACGGTGCCAGGGATCCAGCCGTTCCGTTCGCGTTGGCGGGACGGAGCCCTTGCTGCTTTGAGGCTCTGGAGAAGACTGCTCAGAGGGAGCGGGATCCCTTTCTTCCAACTGCAGAGAAAGCTGCTGCAACTGCATGTAGATGCTGTTCACGGCCAACATGGCCAAGACCGTGCCGAAAAACTTGGTGCGGGATCCCATGGGCCAACCCCTGTGCGAAAACAAAGATACGGTTGTCGCGGGTGCGCTAGCTCCACCTTAGCTTACGGGTTTGGCTTGCCGTTCGGAGAAAATATTGATGTTCGCGTCGGCCTTGCAAAGCCCCACGGTCAAGATTTCCCAACAAGACAATGACTGCCCCCCAAAAGCCAACCTATCATCACCTGCACACCGCCCTTTGGGTGAGCGATCTGGCCAGAGCCGAACATTTTTACGGAACGGTGCTTGGGATCCCCAAGGTGGAACGGTTGCCGTTTGACTTTCCCGGCGCTTGGTATCAAGTGGGTTCCTCCCAAATTCATTTAATCGTGGCCGAGGAGCCGATGGATCCACGGCAGCGAAGCGGAACGGGATCCTCAAAGTGGGGGCGTAATCCCCATGTGGCGCTGGGGGTAGATGACTTGGAAGCGGTGAAGGCTCGCCTGCGGCAGGAAGGGTATGAGGTGCAACCGAGCGCTTCCGGGCGAGCGGCAGTGTTCGTCCGGGATCCGGATGGGAATGTGATAGAGCTAAGCTCGATTAGCGCAACTTAGCCATGAGCCATCTCCCCTCAGCAATGCCGCCGGTTGCAACAGCGTTGCGTAGCGATATGGGTTCTCGTTGCCAGTTCGATCCGGCCATCAGCCTGGTCAGTTCCGCACAGATGCAGCGCATTGAGGAGCAGATCTTCTCTGCCGGCATGCCCGTTGCCGCTCTGATGGAGAAGGTGGGGCTGGCCGTTGTTGCTCAGTTGCAGAAGGATTTTCCGCAAGCCCATCGCATTGGGATCCTCTGTGGGACAGGGCACAACGGTGGCGATGGGTTGGTGGTTGGGCGGGAGCTATGGCTGGCCCAAAAGTCGGTGAAGGTGTGGCTGGGCAAGCCGGATCTCAAACCCCTGACGGCAGACCACGCCCGCTATCTCAAGGCGCTGGGGGCAGAGTTTGTGGAGAGTCTTGAAGAGCTGGCCGATTGCGATTTGTTAATTGATGCCCTGTTTGGGATCGGTCTGAACCGGCCTTTGGGGGAGCCTTGGGCGGGGGCGGTGGGGTGGGCCAATGGCAGTGGGATCCCCATCCTTAGCCTGGATTTGCCGTCTGGCCTCAACGACCAAACCGGGGAAGTCTGGGGCTGCTGCATTCGCGCCAGCCATACCTATACCCTTGGCCTTTGGAAACGGGGGCTGTGGCAGGAAGCAGCTCTGCCTTGGGTAGGACGGTTACATCGCGTTGATTTTGGGATCCCCGCTTGGGCCTGCCCAGAGGATGAGGTTCCCCGGTTGTTGCTGCGGCCTTGGCAGCACTTTCCTGCGGATCCCCCTTTGGATACCCACAAATACCGCCAGGGATCCCTGTTGTTGGTGGCAGGCTCGGCAGCCTATGCTGGAGCAGCGGTGTTGGCGGGGCTGGGATCCCGCGCCAGCGGGGTGGGCATGGTGACGATGGCGGCGCCGGCGGAGTTGAAAGGACTGATCCACAGCGCCCTGCCGGAAGTCTTGGTCTATGCCTGGGAGGGGATCCCCGCTTTGCCCCAGGTGGCCGAGAAACCCTTTCAGGCGGTGGCCGTGGGGCCGGGCTTGGGAGAAACCCGTTTGCCCCTGCTGGAGATCCTGCTGCGGGATTGGGCCGGGATCCCCTGGGTGATCGATGCGGATGGCCTCAATGCTCTGGCGGAGATGGGGGTAGAGCGCCTGCCAGAAAACGGGATCCAGGCCATCCTCACCCCCCACCTGGGGGAATTTCGGCGGCTTTTTCCGGGGATCCCGCTTGGGGATCGCATCGAGGCAGCCCAAAGGGCGGCAGCCCAGAGTGGAGCAGTGGTGGTTTTGAAAGGGGCGCGGACGGTGATCGCCTCTCCCACTGGGGAATGCTGGGTGAACCCGGAGAGCACACCGGCTTTGGCCCGCGGTGGCAGCGGCGATGTCTTGACTGGCCTGATTGGTGGCCTGGTGGCCCGCCGAACGGCCCAAGTGGGTCGGCCCTTGGAGATTGCTGAGCTGCTCAGTTGCGCCTGTGCCGGGGTGTGGTGGCATGCCCAAGCGGCTATCCAGCTGGCGCGGGAACGCGGTCTAACAGGGGTGGATCCGGCCCACCTGGCGGAGCACCTGCCCAAGGCGCTGCAGAGCCTGCGGGAGCAAGGGTGAAGGAAGGAGCTGCAAAACCCAGCCTAGGGTTTCAGGAACCCCAGGGCCAACCCCAAGAAAATGAACAGGCCAAAGCCAATCCGATAGACGATGAACAGCCAGGTGCTGCTGCGCTGCAAAAACTGAATCAGCCAATCGATAGAGAGATAGGAAAAGACAAAAGCAGAAAGAGTGCCCAACCCCTGCGACAGCAGCGCCTCTGCCCTGAACTCAGAGATCAACTCTTCTACCCCCGCCAAAAAGAGCGCCGGGATCCCCAGCAAGAAGGAGTAACGGGCGGCAGCCGGGCGTTGCAAATGGAGAAACAGCCCCGCCGTCAGCGTCGAGCCGGAGCGCGACACCCCAGGGATCAGGGACAAAGCTTGGGCCAGCCCCACCCAGATCCCATCCCCAATGCCCAAGCTGTGAAGGTCTCGCTGGCGTTTGCCCGTTTGCTCTGCCCAGCCCAACAACAAAGCCAAGCCAATGGCTGCAGTGGCGATCACCCACAACTGGCGGGGTGGGGATCCCCAAATGGCCTTGATGGCCCAGCCGGCAACCACAATTGGCACTGTTCCCACCAGGATCCCGACCGACAGCCGCCAAGGCTCCTGCTGAAAATCTCGTTCTCGCCAAGCCTTCCAAGAGCCGAGGATCAACTGGCGCAGGTCAGAGGCAAAGTAGATCAGCACCGCCCCCAAACTGCCCAACTGGATCACCGCCGTAAACGAAGCTCCCGCATCCGGCCACCCCACCAAAGCCGGAAACACCCGCAGATGGGCCGTGCTGCTAATGGGCAGAAATTCGGTGATCCCCTGCACCATGCCCAAAATCAGAGCCTGCCACCAATTGGGATACCAGGTGTCAGCAAGCAACAAGGTAAACACTCCCCCACCCAAACTTGCCGGATTTGCACAATCCCCATTCTTAGAAAAACTCAGAACTCCGGCTTTTTCCAGCAGCCCATACCACGGCGAACAAACACTTGCAGAGGGATCCCACCCCAACTGGCCGGGAACTTGGGTGTCGCTGTCCCAGACCCGCAAAAGGGCTGTGCCTATAGGATCGCCGCAAAGATCAACAGTAGGTCAGATCATCGGGTCAATAGATCAGAAGCCAATCCGCTCTGGGTCTTCAATGGTAATCAGCCAGTTGCCCACATTCCGGAAGAGGGGGTTGGGTTCCGTACCCCGTACCCGCGCCTCCACACGGTAGATACCGGCAGATGAAGGGTTGCGCACGTTGGAGAGCACCAGACGGATCTCCTGACCGGCAGCAATGGGTTGACGGGCCACCACCTCTAGAGAGCGAAACTCCTCGTTCCAGTACACTTGATCCAGCTCTACAGGCCGGCCTTCTACCTCCAGGCGGACACTTTCCGGATCGATGCGGCCATCGAAATTCCTGTCCCCGTTGATCTGCACTTCTGCCACCGCCACATTCTGGGGGGGAATGGTCAGGCGATAGCGATCCAAACGACTGCGAACCCCGCCAAAATCGAGCCGATAGCTGAGGACAGGTACCCCTTCACTGCCGGTGATCACCAAACCCGACTGCGCCTCTGCAGAATGGGGCATCACCAGGGATCCCAGGCTCCCCATCACCAGAACCGCCAAGGCCAGCCTCATGCCTCGCCGGGCAAGGCCAAGTTCCTGCGAACATTTCCCTGCTCTCATCACTGCTCTCAACACCCAAACCTCCGCTGGTTGAAACACCTCAGCACCTTCAAAGCTCACTAGCGCGGCCTGTAGACAGCCTGACCGATGGCAAGCAAGGCCGACGCCTCGCCGTCCATTGTAGAGGATGGGATCCTCTCTACCGAGAGAGCCTAGGGCTCACCGGGGTGCGCAAGTACGCAGTTCTGGCAGAGATCTCAACAAGAACTTTGGGCCACTATACCCACAGTGCAGCCCCCCACAGCGCCGATTGTAACGGCAAGATGCCCCTGCCCTTCTACTGCTTCTTCACTTGAGGAAACTCAGCACCCCCACCCCAATCACCATCAGCACCCAGAGCAGGGATCCCACCAGAATCACATTCTTGGCCCGGCTCCAGTCACTGGCTGAGCTGTAGAGCACCGGCACCGCCACCACCAAGAGCAAGCTGTAAAGCACCAACACCAACAAAGCAATTTGGAAAACGAGCATCATCTTGCGGATCCCTCACAAAAGTCTTGTCTTGGATAAAAGCTCCCGGTAACACCGGATGGCAGCAGGATAAATAGGATGACGCTCTGACTATACCAAAATAGGATCCCTCCCAAGGCCAGATCCGTTGAGGCGGCTGATGGATTCATCTAGACACAGGCTGGAGGCGGAAGGGGTTAAAGTCGGTTGCCACATCGAAGTAGTCTTCTTGTTCTTGCTGCTTTAGCCAGCCGGTAATGGCATAGGTCAGGGGCGTAAACGCCACCTCAACGGCACACTTGAACACATAGTTGGAGAGTATTAAGCTGCCCAGGCCAGGGAACACCCCCCAGAAGGCCAAGGTGACAAACAGTCCAGTATCCACCGCTTGGCCCACCAGGGTAGAGCCGATGGTGCGTGTCCACAGCCACCGTCCCCGCGTCCACACCTTCATGCGGGCCAGTACATAGGCGTTGGCAAAGCTGCCTCCCCAATAGGCGATTAAGCTGGCCAGCACAAGGCGGGGCGTCAGGCCCAGAATCTGGTCGTAGGCTTCTTGATAGGGCCAGTCGGGGGCGGCCGGCAGGGATCCCACGATCATGAATGTCACCGACATGAGGGCCGCCGAGAGAAATCCCAGCCAGATCACCCGCCGCGAGCGGGCATAGCCATAGACTTCGGTGAGGATGTCGCCAAAGATATAGCTGAGGGGGAAGAGAATGGTGCCCCCGTCAAAGGTAAAGGGCCCCAGAAGAACGATCTTGGTCGAGGCGATGTTGGAAATCAGCAGCACGGCCACAAATAGAGCCGTCACCGCATCTAGGTGTCGATAAGCTCGCTCAAAAACCCTCTCAGACATCAGGATCCCCCCAACAACTTACGAATGTGCCGCAGCTCCTTGACGATCAAGGCCAAACCCTGGGCATGTCGCTCCACTTCGCCGGCGAGCTTGCTGATCTGGGCCTCCAGATTGCTGCTGCGGGATTCCTGACGCGCCAGGCATTGGTTGATCCCAGAAAGCCGCGCCACCACCTCCCGCTGGATCAAGTTTTCCGTACCTTGAATCAGCAGCGTCTCGATGGCGGTGAGCCGGTTCAGAATCAGTTGGGTGTTGGTTTCGGATCCCGGCTCCGGTGCAGCGGCAGGGGCAACCTGGAGGACCTTTTGGATAAGAGCCAAAAGGGCATCTGCCTCAAACGGTTTCTCGATGAAATCAAAATCGACAAAGGGCTCAGGAATGCGGGCAGTCACCTGTTCCTTCAGCCCCGACATCATGATGATAGGAGTATTTTTCAGACTGTCTTCGCGGCGGATGGCCTGCAAGGTGTCGTAGCCATCCATCTTGGGCATGACAAAATCCAGCAGGATCAGGTCGGGGTGATGTTTTTTGGCCGCTTCCAGCCCTGTCAACCCGTCTTTGGCCTCCACCACTTGGAACTGATCGGCCAAGATGCTGGCCACCATCTTGCGAATCATGATGCTATCGTCAATGACCAACACCGTCTTGGTTGTCATGCTGAGGCGCTCCCTCTTCCCATTATCAAATCGACCTGAGCAGCCCCTTCCTCCAGCTCATAGGGCAATCGGGGACATCCTTTTGAGGACACCACTAGAGTACTCCCCTGCTTGGCCAGATGGGGTGTGCTCAGGGATCCCATTCTGCTGGGTTCTCTTCGATCCCGGCGGTTGTCGGCTTGGCGTGGCTGCCTTGCTATAATTGAGTGTAAACAAACGTTAAGCATTTATTCGCACCTTGCAGGGTTATGAGCCTACAACTGAGTCCTGAGCTGTCGCTGCCGATCCCATCTCCGGTCGGAGAAGCTGCCTACCGCGCTTTTCAGTGGGGCAAAAACATCTTTGGCTTCGCCCACAAAGCGCTCTCCACCCAAGCTTCGGATCTGATGCTCTCGGTGCTCAGGGATCTGCAAAGCTTCTCCTCCGGGAGGACCCCGCCGCCGCGGGCCAAGGTGCGGGTGAGCGCTGACACGCTACAGGTGTTGCGGGCCCGTTACGAACAACTCCTGCAAGCGGACTGGCAAGATGCTGAGGCAGGGTACTACCCTCACGCGCTCCTGTTCGACAACCCCTGGCTGGACTTTGCCCGCTATTACCCACAGGTGTGGTTGGATTTGCCGCAAATTACTCGGCGGGTTCACAGCAAGCGTTACCAAGAGTTTTCTCAAGACATCTCCACCGAGGGCTATCCGAAATACTACCTGCAAAATTTCCATTACCAAACCAACGGCTACCTGAGCGACAGCTCGGCTGAGCTTTATGACCTGCAGGTGGAGCTGCTGTTTGGGGGCACAGCGGACGCGATGCGCCGTCGGGTGATTCGCCTGCTCAAAGATGCCTTGGATCCCACCTTGGTCAGCCCCCACATCCTCGATGTAGCTTGTGGCACGGGGCGGATGCTGCGCCTACTGCGGGGATCCCTGCCCAAAGCGGCTTTGTACGGTCTGGATCTTTCCCCCGCCTATCTGCGCAAGGCCAACCGACTGTTGCAGGAGCTGCCGGGGGAGCTGCCCCAGCTTATCCGCGCCAACGCCGAGGCCATGCCCTATGCCGATGCCACCTTTGACGCCGTCATCAGCGTTTTTCTCTTTCATGAGCTGCCTGGCCCGGCCAGACAAAATGTCATCAACGAGATGAGTCGGGTGGTGAAGCCAGGGGGCGTGGTGGTCATCTGCGACTCGGTGCAACTGCTGGATTCGCCAGAGCTGAAGGAGACGATGGAAGCCTTTATGCAAACCTTCCACGAACCCTACTACCGCGACTACATCCACGACGATCTGGGGGTGCGCCTGCAACAGGCAGGCTGTGCGGTGCTGCGCCGGGAGACTCACTATGTCAGCGCCTACACCCTAGCCCGTAAGGGTTGAGCGCCCTTTCCACAAGCTTAAGAGGAAGAGTAAATCGGCGGTCACTTGTCCAGAGGGTGTATAGTAGTTTTAGACACGAAACCTTGGATGAGAAGACGGGCCACTGACTGGATAACCTTCAGGTGCAAGTCCGTCCGAACTCTTTTCTTGTACTTAGGCTCATGTCCCACTCCCATGGATCCCTCCGCGCCGGTATCACTGCTCTCAAGCAGGAGCGCTACCTGGAGGCGATCAACCTTCTCGAGTCCTTCTGCTACTGCTGTTCCATCCAAGAAAGACAAGAGAGTTTGTCCCGCCGCCTGAGCGAGCGCAATGGCTCTAGGGCAGATCCGGAAGAATGCGTTTTGGCTCGTGTAGCTCTGATCATGGCATATCAGGGCAGTGGTGACTTGGAGCGCTCAACTGCCCTTTGCCAAGAGCTGTTGGAGGAGAAGGAAACTCCTGAGTCCGCTCCCTGGGCTCGGGAATGGGCAGCTCAGGCTCTACCTACCCTCAAGCAGGCTTCAGAACACTCCATGCCCCCTGAGGAAGTCATGGCGCGGCTACCCGTTCTCCGGCAGTTGGAAGACTGTCAGCCGCTGTGTAGCTCCCGCGATCCGGCTCCGCATCTGCTCAAATCTGCCTCTCTCTGAGGGAGAGGATCTGCAAGGAGCGGTGGACGCCCGGCTCTAGCCTTTATTCTCAACACAGTTCCACAGCAATCTTATGTCTGCTGCCGAACCGACTACCTATCATTTTGTCGTTGCCAGCCTGTCTTTCTTACGTTCTGAGCCTCTGGAAGAGGTGCTGGAGGAGCGTCGTCGATACTGCGAGGAGCGCCATTGCCCTGTCGATTTCTTCTGGGTGCCCCAGCCGGCCTTCATGGAAGCTCCAGAGTTAAAGCCCCTGCGGGACAAGTTGAAGGAGCCCCTGGGGGCAGTGGTATCCACCAACGCGGATTTTATTCGTTGGCTGAGCCTGCGCTTAACCTTTGTAGAGAAGGGCAGCTTTGTGGCTCCAAGCGAGTCGATCCCGGATCCCTTGCGCTCCTTGTCTGCCGCAGGAAGCTAGGCCTGCCGATTCCCAAGATTTGGGTTGGTGGATTGGAAGGCGGGCCAAGATAAGATCGGGGCACCCCATTTCCACTTTTGTTTGCTGACGGGATCCCATTCTGTTGTGGGGCCGACGTCGGGGAAATGGGCAGGTCACCTGGGGAGCATGATGACTTTGGAGCAACGATGGGGCTGGCCGGAGGGAGGGGCAGGGATCTGCCACCCCAGTTCCCCTCTCCAGAATCCCCCACCTGCGTCAACGCCAACTTGGGGGCTGAAGTCAGAAGCTCTCTTGCCTGAGCCGACAGCAAGCCCCGCCCTCAGCTCGCCGGAGTGTTCTCCTGGGGATCCCCTGCCGGAGCCACCTCCTGAGGATCCCGAAAAAGGGCAAAAGGAAGAGGAAGATCAAGGTCTGGCTGAGCCGGGCCTGAGAAACTTTCTTGCCGTGCTGCGCCGACGCAATTTCCTGCTGCTGTGGATGGGGCAGGTGTGTTCGCAGTTGGCGGACAAGGTGTTATTGGTGCTGCTGATCGGCTTGGTTGCCCGCGAATTTCAACCCGAAGGGGCTTCCATCAGCGGTCAGGTTTCGGCCATCATGCTGGCTTTTACGCTGCCGGCGATGCTACTGGGCAGCCTGGCGGGGGTGTTTGTGGATCGCTGGCTAAAAAAAGGAGTGTTGGTGCTCTCCAACCTGGCGCGTGGGATCCTAGTGCTGCTGTTGCCGCCGCTGCTCTGGCTCACTGCCGGGCGCGACCTTTGGCCGGGGATCCCCTTGGGGTTTGCGGGGCTGTTGCTGGTGAGCTTTGCCGTCTCGGTTCTGACCCAGTTTTTTGCTCCTGCCGAGCAGGCGACTTTGCCCCTGATCCTGCCGAAGCGAGAGCTGCTGGCGGCCAACTCCCTGTACACCACCACGATGATGGCTTCGCTGATCGTCGGGTTTGCCGTGGGGGAGCCGCTGTTAACCCTGGCAGATCGTTGGGTACGCCATTGGTTGCCGGGCTGGGAAGTGGGGCCGGAGCTGTTGGTGGGGGGAGCCTACCTCTTGGCGGGATCCCTGCTATTGCTGCTGCAACCCCACGAGAAGCTAGAGCCCCGGCGTTGGGAAGTCCCCCACCTCTGGGAAGATCTCCGCTTGGGCCTGCAATATGTCAGCCAGATGCCCCTGATCCGAGCTGCCTTGGTGCAGGTGGTGGTGCTCTACTCGCTGTTTGCGGCGCTGGCAGTGTTGGCGGTGCGCATGGCAGAAGTGATGGCAGAGCTGAAGCCAGATCAGTTCGGGGTGTTGTTGGCCGCTGCCGGCCTGGGCATGGGGATCGGCGCCTTTTGGGTGGGCCATACGGGCCGACGGGTGAGCCGCCGCGCCTGGATTGGGCTGGGATCCCTGCTGCTCTGTGGGGCTCTGGCAGCCCTATCCTGGACGACCCACTGGTTGCTGCCCAGCTTGGGCTGGATTGCCCTGTTGGGCTGTGGGGGGGCTTTGGTGGCGGTGCCGATGCAAACCTTGATCCAAGAGGAAACGCCTGACCATCTGCGAGGCAAGATCTTTGGGCTCCAGAACAACGCCGCCAACATTGCCCTCAGTTTGCCGCTGGTGTTCACGGGATTGGCAGAAGCCCGCCTTGGCCTTCCCTGGATGTTTGTGGCCCTGTCTGTTCTGGCGGGGCTGGCGGGGCTGTACACCTGGAGCCTATTGGGCAGAGAGGTCTCGTAAATCCTGCCGCAGCGCGAGGTTGGATATCCTCTTCCGAGGGGACGGGCCAAGGCAGGAGCTAACTCTGCTACTCTTGTAGAGGCTTGAGCATCGAGACTCCCTTTGCAGCTCAGCGTTTTAGCTCCGCGGGGATCCGCCCATGCACATCGCCTGGATAGGCAAAAAAACACCTTTCTGTGGCAACGTCACCTATAGCCGCGAGGTGACCAACGGCCTTTTGGATCGGGGACATCAGGTTAGCTTTTTTCACTTCACCAACGACGGCCAATCGCCCGCTCTGGATCCCGGTGGTGAAGGCTGGAGGGCGGAGCTGGACCGTCGAGACGTTTCCCTCCCCTGTCTGTACAAATCGCAGATTTACACGATCCCGGCCCCCAACGCCAAGCGGTTGCTCACCCAGGCTCTCAAGGAATTGCAGCCGGATCTGGTGCATGCCTCCTTGACCATTTCTCCCATCGACTTTGTGTTGCCGGAGATCTGCGCTGAGCTCAACCAGCCGCTGGTGGCTACTTTCCACCCTGCCTTCGACCGACGGCGGCGCAACATCGCCTCTCGCACCCAATACTTGGCCTACCAGCTCTACGCACCGTGTTTGGCCAACTATCACCGCACCATCGTCTTCTCGGAAACGCAGCGGGAGATCTTGGTCAAGCTGGGGGTGCGCCCCCAACAGGTGGTGGTCATTCCCAATGGGGTCGATGTGGACAAGTATGCGCCTGGGCCCTCCACCCTCAAACAGCGGTTGGGACTGGAGCGGATCTTCGTCTATCAGGGGCGGGTTTCGCCGGAGAAAAACCTGGAGGCCCTGCTCAAGGCTTGGAAACACTCCCAAATGGGGGAGAAGTGTGGTCTGCTGATCGTGGGGGATGGGCCGCTGCTCAACACCCTCAAGCCCTTCTACACCCTTCAACATGGGATCCACTGGCTGGGCTATATTGCCGACGAGCAGCAACGCATCGAGATCTTGCGAGGAGCCGATGTGTTTATTTTGCCCTCTTTAATCGAGGGGCTCTCTTTGTCCCTGTTGGAGGCGATGGCCTGTGGGCTGGCAGCAGTGGCCACCGATGTGGGTGCCGATGGCGAGGTTTTGGCCGATGGAGCCGGGATCCTGCTGGATCCGACACGGGTGACGGCGGAGCTGCAAACGCTGTTGCCTTTGCTGCGGGATCAACGGGAGTTTACCCAACTGCTGGGGATGAAGGCCCGCCAGCGGGTGCTGGAGCGCTATACCCTCAGCCACAACATCAACCAGGTGGAACAGCTCTACCGGGAACTGTGCCAGGGATCCCGTCAGCCTCGCCGGGTGTGAGGGAAAATGAGGATCTTGATCTTTGTGTGATAAAGCTTGTGAGATTTTTGCTAAGCTGTTTCGTTACGTTTCCAAGGGATTAAGCCAGCCTTCCCGATGGATGATCACAGCCCCCAAAAGGCCGTTTTAGGGCAGCCCCCTGCCGGGCTGTCAGATTCTTTGTGGTCAGAGTCCTTGCTGGCCCAGGATTCGGGCAAAAATCCCCTCCCCCCCAATGCTCCGTCGCTGTCGCCCACGGACAATTCGGGGGACTTGCGCTCAGCTCAGACCGGCCAGGATGAGGATCCCACCTCTTCAGGTGCCGTTGCGTCCGATGATAGAGAGCTGCCGGAGGTCAAGCCGGCCATTGTGCCTGCCCCTGCAATGCCGGATCGGGTGGCAGAACTGGAGAGAGAACACCATCGGATGCAGTATCTGCTGGCGTGGCTGGCTTTTGCTCTGCGCTCTTTTAACAACTTGAACCAGATCCTGGAGCTGACGGCTTTTGTGGCCAGCCAACTGACCGATGCCGAAGGCGGAGCCCTGGTTTTGTTCAATCCCAACGGCACCATCCAGTTGGATCAACTGCATTGCTCTGATCTCAATCACCGCGAGCAGATTCGGGCTGAGATGGAGCAAATTACCCAGACCCTCTCGGCTCAAGAGCCCATTCTCAAAACGGAGGGATCCCTCTCTGTTAAGATCCCTGCCCTTGAACACCTCTTGGACGAACGGTTCCGCCAGAGCTTGGGGCCGGATGTACGCCTTTTCGGCACGCCGCTGCTGATTCGCAACTCTGTCCAGGGTCGCTTGTACGTCTTCAGCCGTCAGCCTGGCTACCACTGGGATGAACGTCGCCAACAACTGTTGCGCTTGGTCGCCGATCAGGCAGGGGTGGCCATCGAAAATGACCGCTTGACGGCAGCCTTGCGCCGCAAGATGACCCTGGAAAAAGAAATGGAGATTGGCTCTTACATCCAGACCCAACTGCTACCTCGGGAGTGCCCTCAAGTCAAGGGGATTCGCTTGGCAGCCCGTTGCCGGGTGGCCAGCAAAGTGGGGGGCGACTACTATGACTTCATCAAGATTCCCGGCGAACGCCTGGAAACATCCGACTCATCTGAAGAAACGGCAGGCTTTCGCTTGGCCATCGTCATTGGGGATGTGATGGGCAAAGGGGTGCCCGCCGGCCTGTTGATGACCATGACCCGCGCCATGGTGCGGGCGGAAGCCCTCAACCGCCATTCGCCGGCCCATGTTTTGCAGCGCTTGAATCGGGCCATGTACAGCGATCTGGAAAACTCCAATCGCTTCATCAGCCTGTTTTATTCGGAGTACGATCCCCGCTCCCATCGCCTCTGCTTCAGCAACGCGGCCCACAACCCCACCCTGTGGTGGCAAGCCCGCACCCGGCAAATTCAACCCCTGGACACAGAGGGGGCGCTGATCGGCTTGGAGGGGAACAGCCACTACTCGGAAAGCTGCGTGCAACTGCAACCGGGGGATGTGGTGGTGTACTACACCGATGGCTACACGGAGACAGCCAACACCCGCGGCGAGCGCTTGGAAACCTCTGGGCTGATGGACGCCATCCAGTATGCTGCCTGTCGCTACGACTCCCCCGAAGACATCTTGGAGAGCTTGTTTGAGCAGATGGATGCCTTCCGAGGCCGCCGGGGATCCCACCCTCTTCCCCTATGGCTGCCCGAGGATCCAGAGCTCCTGTTGCAGGACGAGATTTCCCTGCGGCCTGAGCCCGTGGACGACACAACGCTGGTGGTGTTGAAGGTGTTGCCCGACTCCGAGCCAGCCTAGCTAAAAAAGTTCAAACTCAGGGTTAATGACAGCAGGCCGCAACGCTCACAATAGCTCAAGCAAGCTACTCAACGCTACTGGGCTGGGCAGCAACGGTGGGTTGGTTGACGTGGTTTTGCCGGACTACTAGGCTAGTTGGTTAGTTCTGGCATGCGTTCTGCATGGGCTAAAGCCTGCTCCAGCTTTAGTCTGTGTGGCTCTCTCAGAGAGCAAGGAGCGGCTACCTGCAGCTTGCGGGGAAGTCACGCCTGTGGAGATCCCTCTGGCGGGGCAGTGGGGGTGATCTCTGCTGCCAGCCATAGTTCGTTAAGGCAGGAAGAAAGCAGAAGCGCGGCAGACGCTGAGCACTCCGCGCCGCCGGTGTGAGTGGAAGTGTTTGTTGGCGTTTCGTAGGTCTTTCAGAGCGGTACGCTCTAGCTGGTGGAGCTACCAGGTTGGCTGCACTGTGTTATCTACACCTGAGGTACAACCATGAACTTCTCTCCTTCTGGGTCTGAAACCGCCTCGGTTTACTTGCCGGCCCCCGCGGCTTTCCAGACGGAAATGATTGTCGGGCAGGTGTTCCGACAGGATGTGCTGGGCGATATCCGCAAGGGTTGGAATGGCTTTGTGGAATCGGGCCAAATTTGGGCGCTCTTGGCAGGGATCGTAGTGGGCTACATGCTCAAGAGCATCACCAGCTCCCACTAGGGCCTTGTCACCATTGCTCTAGCTGGATCCATTGGGCCTGGGCCGGCGGGGTTTTGTCCGTCGGCGGTCGGTTTCTGTGTTTTTTCTCCACAACTGCAGTGGGGTCTTCCTACGGTGGTCAATCCTTCTCCCCATTCTTCCGGTTCCCAGCCAATGTCTGAGCCGACGGTAACTTCCACCCCTCGCCCCTGGAGCCAGCGCTTTGAGGGATCCCTGCACCCTGCCATTGCCCGCTTCAACGCCAGTATCGGCTTCGACATCCGCCTGCTGCCCTACGATGTGGCCGGATCCCTGGCTCATGTGCAGATGTTGGCCGCTTGTGGCATCCTGACCCAGCAAGAGGCCGACCAGATCCGGTGGGGATTGGAGCAGATCCAACAGGAAGCGGCTGCCGGCACCTTCCGGCCCGATCCAGAGGCAGAGGATGTCCACTACGCCGTCGAGCGTCGTTTGGTGGCTTTGGTGGGGGAAGTGGGAAAAAAACTGCATACCGGGCGCTCCCGCAATGACCAAGTGGCCACCGATCTGCGTCTCTATCTGCGAGATCAGATCGATCACCTTCGTCAAGCCCTCTGGGAGCTGCGCGGAGTTTTGTTGGACTTGGCTGAGCGGCATCTGGAGACAATCCTGCCCGGCTACACCCATCTGCAACGGGCTCAGCCGATTAGCTTGGCCCACCACCTCTTGGCCTATGAAGAAATGTTCTGGCGAGACTGGCAACGGCTGGGGCGGGTGCGGGAAGAGGTGAATGTCTGCCCCCTCGGATCCGGGGCTTTGGCCGGCACTTCTCTGCCCATCGATCGGCAGCTCACCGCCCATCTGCTGGGATTTGAGCGGATCAGCGCCAACAGCTTGGATGCCGTCAGCGACCGGGACTACCTGGTGGAGTTCCACGCTGCCGCCAGCTTGATTTTGGTGCATCTCAGCCGCCTCTCGGAAGAGATGATCCTCTGGGCTTCCCAGGAGTTCGGCTTTGTCACCCTCACCGATGCCTGTGCCACCGGCTCCAGCCTCATGCCCCAGAAGAAAAATCCCGATGTGCCGGAGTTGGTGCGCGGCAAGGCGGGGCGGGTGTTTGGCCATCTCCAGGCTTTGTTGGTCACCTTGAAGGGGCTGCCGCTGGCCTACAACAAAGATCTCCAAGAAGACAAAGAGGGACTATTCGACACGGTCGATACCCTGAAAGCCTGCCTAGAGGCGATGACCCTTCTGCTGCGGGAAGGGATCCAATTTCAACCTGAGCGCATGGCGGCTGCTGTGCAGGAAGATTTCTCCAACGCCACCGATGTGGCCGACTACTTGGTGCGCAAAGGGATCCCCTTTCGCACAGCCCATGATTTGGTGGGGCAGATTGTGCGCATTTGTTTGGCAGAGGGGATCCTGCTGCGGGATCTGCCCTTGGAGCGCTGGAAAACTTTCCACCCGGCCTTTGAGGCGGACATTTTGACGGCCATTGAGCCCCGCCAGGTGGTGGCCACGCGGCTCAGCGCCGGGGGAACGGGCTTTGCTGTGGTGCGAGAAGCCCTGCAACGGGCCCAGGCCCGCCACCAGCAGCCAGAGCCATCGGAAGAAACTCCACAAACTTAAACTGAACTCAAGGAGAGTTTGCAATTCTTGGGTTCTTCTCGCCAGTGTGTGCCATCCTGAGGTTCTCAGCCATCCAACTTGACATGCTCCCCTGCCTAAAGGCAGGAGATTCTGGTTCCTGGTTCTGCGACAGCACTTATCGTGTTGGGTTGCCCCTCCACGGCAGCGGTGCTCGTCTCCCCAGGCGTTCCCCCAAGCGCTGCGCAAGCTCTAGCACCCAGAGCGGTTCCCTAATGCCCTTAGGTACCGTTGCAAACAACAACCACAAAGCCTGCTGAGGCTGTATCCAGTCGTTAGACTGTTGGGTTTTTAGAGCGGTTGACTACCCTGCCGCTGCGGGCATCATAGCACAAAGCCGCCCTAGTCGCGTCAGCGGGCCGTAGGCCTTAGGGCGGGGCTTTAGACCCAGTTTTTTGGTAACTCCCAGCCTGTTGGCCTCTTCCTTGGGTGATCGTTCCATGTTGGATAACCTTACCGTCCGTGTCCTAGAACATGCGGCCAAGCGTCGCTGGCGGGAACGCGCCTACAGCCGGTTTTTGCAAGATTGGCGACGGCAAGTGGTGCTGCTGCGCCGTCAACGGGCCGGCGAATTTGGCCCACCCCTGGGGGATCCCTCTTGTGTTTTCAGTGCCCACTCGGCTTGGTTGCGCTGTGCCGTCCATCCCCAAGGGCCGTGCCAGGGTTGCCCCCACTATGCTCCTGTCGCCCCTTCAAAGCCAGAGCCACCTCTGGGTTCACCCGATTGACAGGTCTGATCGTGCCACACCGTTCGCCGAACATTTGCAGCGCCGGAAGCCTGCCCATTGCGCCCGAATGACATCCGAATTGAGACCGCCGCTGTAGCCAGGTTGAGGGATCCCCGGCCAATTTGTGCCAGAATAAAAGGACGGTAATTCCATCGGCAAAGGCGAGATTCATGGCCCTCTACCTCTCGGCAGACCACCTTCACAGCATCCGCCAGCACGGCGAACAAGCCTTTCCCCACGAGAGCTGCGGCATTTTAATTGGGGAAATCCGGGGATCCGACAAGATCATCCACGAGCTTTGGTCGGTGACCAACACCTGGGATCAAGCGGAAAACCCTCTGGCAGACGGAGAATCCAGCCGCCGCCGCTTCTTGATCGATCCGGCGGATTTCAAGCGGGCCAACGACCATGCGGTGCGCAAAGGGCTGGGGATCCTGGGCACCTATCATTCCCATCCCAACCATGCGGCCATTCCCTCCGAGTTTGATCGGCAGCATGCTTTTCCTTGGGGCTTTTCCTGTGTGATCGTCAGTGTGCGCGAGGGCAAGGCAGAAGAGGTGGTGAGCTGGGTTTTGGATGAGCAGGAGCAGCCCCAACGGGAGCCGATGCAGATGCTGGAAGACATTCGCATCCCCCCGCTCCCGGCTTTGGCAAGCTAGAGTCGTTTGGGCTTTGCCGCTGTTTGAGGCTGAAGTTCACGGCTAAGTTCAGTTGGGATCCTTGAAAGCTGGGATGGGTACCACCGGAAAAAGCGGTAGTCTAGTGCTGAACCTTGTCTGTAACATAGCTGAATCCTCAAAGTCAGTAGACAGCCCCAACAAGATCGACAAACGGATAGGTCAGCCCAGATCCTCTGGATCCTCAAAAGTCTCCAGTAGATACCCAAGATCTCTCCCCGAACTCCCATGGCAACCAAAGTTCTGATCCCCTCTCCCCTGCGCCCCTACACCGACAACCTGGAGGCTGTCGAGATCGAGGGCAGCAATGTCGGCGAAGTGATGGGCAACCTCATCGCCCGCTATGGCGAGCTGAAGCGCCACCTCTACACCGAGGATGGGAAGCTGCGCAATTTTGTCAATGTCTACCTCAACGACGAGGATGTGCGCACGTTGCCCCAAGGCAACAACACCCCCGTGGGAGAACAAGCCGTCATCAGCATCGTTCCCGCTATTGCTGGAGGGTTGTGAGCATGTTGAACCTGGATACCAGCCAAGTCAGCCTCTCCCGCGAAGAGATGGAGCGGTTTTCTCGGCATTTGATCCTGCCCGAGGTGGGCCTAGAAGGACAGAAGCGGCTGAAAGCGGGCAAAGTGCTGTGCATCGGCACAGGCGGCCTTGGCTCGCCCCTGTTGCTGTACTTGGCGGCAGCCGGCGTGGGGCGGATCGGCATTGTCGATTTTGATGTGGTGGATGTGTCCAACCTGCAGCGGCAGGTGATCCACGGCACCTCCTGGGTGGGCAAGCCGAAGGTGGAATCGGCCAAGAACCGCATCCTGGAGATCAACCCCCACTGTCAAGTGGATGTTTACAACACCGCCCTGAAGGCCCACAACGCACTGGAGCTGTTTGCCAACTATGACGTGATTGTGGATGGCACCGATAACTTCCCCACCCGTTACCTGGTGAACGATGCCTGTGTGTTGACGGGCAAGCCCAATGTCTACGGCTCGATCTTCCGCTTCGAGGGACAAGCGACGGTCTTCAACTACGAAGATGGGCCCAACTACCGGGATCTCTACCCCGAGCCGCCCCCACCAGGACTGGTGCCCTCCTGCGCCGAAGGGGGAGTGTTGGGGATCCTCCCCGGCATCATCGGTGTTATTCAAGCTACCGAAACCGTGAAGATCCTGCTGGGCGTGGGCACAACCCTAAGTGGGCGGCTGCTGCTTTACGATGCCCTGAACATGAGCTTCCGGGAGCTGAAGCTGCGCAAAAACCCCGCCACTCCTCCCATCACCCAGCTTATCGACTATGAGCAGTTCTGCGGGATCCCGCCAGCCCAAGCCACAGAACAAGCTGGCCAGACAGAGATCCCCGAGATCACTGTGGCCGAGCTGAAAGCGCGGATGGATGCTCACCAAGACTTTGTGTTGGTCGATGTGCGCAACCCAAATGAGTGGGAGATAGGCCGGATCCCTGGTGCTCACCTGATCCCCCTGCCCCAAATTGAAAACGGCGACGGGGTGGAGCAGGTGCGTCGCCTCCTTAACGGCTCAGAGCTGATCGTCCACTGCAAGAGTGGGGCACGCTCGGCCAAAGCCCTGAAGATCCTACAAGCTGCTGGGATCCAAGGAAAAAACCTGCGCGGGGGGATCCTCGCCTGGGCAGAGGCTTACGATCCCTCGATTCCCAAGTACTGACTCTGCCTTGGGATCCCTACCTGTCGCCCGGTTTGCTCTAGCATAGATCCGGCAGATCCGGTGCCCAGAGCCGGCTGTGCCAGGTTTTCCCTTTTTGCGTCCCCTTTTCCATGAGTGCCATCCCGCAGGCCGAGACAGAAACGATCTTCCACTCCATCCCCGAAGCCCTCGAAGACCTCAAGTGTGGTCGCATGGTCATCGTGGTCGATGACGAAAACCGAGAAAACGAAGGGGATCTGGTCTGTGCTGCCCAGTTTGCCACGCCCCAAGCTATCAACTTCATGGCCACCTACGGGCGGGGCCTTATCTGCCTGGCCATGCAGGGATCCCGCCTCGATGAGCTGAAGATCCCGCTGATGGTGGGGCAGAACACCGACAGCAACCAAACTGCCTTCACCGTCAGCATTGATGCTGGGCCAGAGGCTGGAGTTTCCACCGGCATTTCCGCTGCCGATCGCTCTCGCACCATTCAGGCGGCCATTCACCCGCACACGCGACCGGAAGATCTGCGCCGGCCTGGGCATGTCTTTCCGCTGCGGGCACGGGAGGGCGGAGTACTCAAACGGGCTGGCCATACGGAAGCAGCGGTGGATCTGGCGATGTTGGCCGGGCTGTATCCGGCAGGGGTGATTTGCGAGATCCAAAACCCGGATGGCTCCATGGCCCGCCTGCCCCAGTTGATCGAATATGCCCGTCAGCACGATTTGAAGATCATCACCATCGCCCACCTCATCGAGTACCGCTTGCGCACCGAACAACTGGTTCACCGAGAGGCTGCCGCCACCCTGCCAACGGAGTTTGGCCAGTTTCGGGTTTACGGCTACCGCGATAGCCTCAACCAAGTCGAGCACCTGGCCCTGGTGAAAGGGGATCCGACCCAATTTGCCGCTGAGCCCGTCCTGGTGCGCGTCCATGTGGAGTGTCCCCTAGGGGATGCGCTGGGATCCCTGCGCTGCGATTGTCGCCGCCAATTGACAGCGGCCCTGAAGATGATCGGCCACCAGGGCAAGGGGGTGCTGGTGTACCTGCGCCGGCAAGAGCAGGAGCTCAGCCTTATCCAGCAAATTAAGTCCTACGCCCTGCAAGATCTGGGCCTTTCTGAAACCGCGCCGCCGGTGGTCATGGATTTGCGCGATTACGGCATCGGCGCCCAGATCCTACGGGATGTAGGGGTGCGCAAAATGCGCCTGATCAGCAACACCTCTCGCCACATCAGCGGCTTGAAAGGATTTGGCCTGGAAGTGGCCGAGCGCGTGCCCCTGCTGGTGGAAGAGCCGGATCTCAATTTGCATGTGGAGCCGTCCTGTTCCCTGAAACTGTTGCTGCACGACGCTGGCGCAACCGATCCCGGCTCAAGCCTGTAGCGCGTTGTAGGGCCGAGGGCTATGGTGGAACAAAGACTGGGGTGCAGCCGGCTCGCCATCCACCACATAAGCCTTGGATCCCCAGCCCCAGAAAGACCAGAAAGGACGTTCGGGTCCCGATGGAGCCGTCATTGCTATGCGACGCTTCCGCGCTGGTGACAGGGGTGCGGAGCACTGGCGCGCCGGCGAGACGGAGTCCCTGGCTGTGGGGCTCAAGAGTTGCTTCGGCAAGACGGGAATGTCGGATCCCACCTGCGACCACACTTCATAGCCCTGAGGGCGCACCACCACCAGGCTGATCAGGGATCCGTGATCCATGTCGTAGCGGCAACTGGCGATGGCCTCTTGCAGCTGAGAAAAGCCCCGGTTGAAGACGTAAAAATGGTCTTGGAAGCGGATGGCCTCCCAGAAACCTTCCCCTGTAACCGCCACATAGTCGTGATTGGCGGAGGCGTAGTCGAGGATCACCATGCGTGTAAAGACTGATCAGCGATGAATCAAAATGAGAGAGCTTTTACCGTATTTTCACTTAAGCACGATCTTGGGCAGCCTGTCATCCGCAAAATGGCTCACCTGCAACAAGGCTTAATGCGTTTCTTTACTCTGCAAACCGCTGCCGCCCGCCTCTCTATCCCCTCCGGATCCAGGGATCCCACCCAGTTCCCGTCGCAGCTCGGCCATGGCTGCTTCTCCGATGTGGGGGGTGGCGCAGACTAGGTTGGGTGTGCGGATTAGATCGGCTCGGGCTTGGCGCACCAAGACCCGCAGGGTGGGGTAGCTGGCCTCATCGCAAATCAGCGTATGGGCGCGGCGGATTAGGGATCCCACCCGTTCCGTATCCGAGATCACTGCCGTCAGCACCAGCAGGTCTCCCCGCAGACTGTAGACAATCACCTCGGCAACCTCCAGCAGGGCAGTGCTGATGCTCACCAGCCCCAGACAGGCGTAGGAAGGCAATTGGCGGATCAGGGCAATTTCGCGGGCGTAGTCGGACACCTCCACTGTCAGAACACGGGCCCCCCGGGGTTGGGCAATGGCCTCGACGGCGCTGAGAAAATAGTGCAGCGTCACCACAGTGCCGGAATGGATCTGATCCAGAACGGTGGCCAGCTCCTCCAGGGGCACCAACTGTACCCGGATGCCCAGAGTTTGCTGGATTTGCTGGGCCATCAGTTGTCCTGTACCCAAATCCCGGTTGGGCACACACACCAGCACTTGAGCACTGCAGCGCAACCGCCAATCGATCTCCGCCAGCAGCAGATCCCGCACCTGCTCCAAAGAAAACCCCTGCTGCAGCAGCTGGTCGATGCCCTGGCGCACCTGCTCCAGGACCTGTCGGGATCGATCCAGGTTTTCCCCCAGGCCGCGAGAGTAGTTAACCACCTGGCGGGCGGAGCGGCTCACGTAAATGCCAGATCCAGCGCGGGTTTCCACCAGGCCCATAGCCTCGAGTTGGTGGTAAACCTTGTGGATGGTATTGCGGTGCAGGCCTGTTTGCATAGCCAATTGACGGGTGCTGGGCAGGCGGCAGCCGGGAGGAAACTGCCCACAGGCAATGGCGAAGCAGAGCAAATTAAAGAGCTGCACGGAGCCAGGGATCCCGCTCCCCGGCTGGATGGAAATGCGCATCATGGCCCGTTTTTCTCCCTTTGACAACGCCGTTGCGAGCCCGTTTCTGGGCTACGTAAGAATCCCTCGACTTCAGTCGGCGGGAGTGTCAACTGCCTGCAAGATAGCGCCGACGCCGGATAGACAAGCTCCAGAGGAGATTGGGATTGAGAGCCCTATTCGGGGATGCGGTGCATCCGGCTGGGATCCCAACTTAAAGTCACCTCCGTCCCTTCCGGCAACTGCTGCAAATTCAGGCCGGGGTTGGGTTGCACAGCCAAAAGTTTCACCTCACAGCCCGACACCCATACCTGATAGCGAATGAAAGCCCCTAGATAAGCAGTGTCGCAAATCCGTCCCCGCAAGCGGCAGTGGCCATCGGGGATCCCTTCTTCAGATAAGTCAATCCGAATGTGCTCCGGGCGCAAAGCAAACAGGGCCGCTTCTCCCACGCATCGTTCCGCCAGGGATCCCTCGATCAAGTTGGTTTGGCCGATAAAACCGGCTACAAACCGGGTGGCAGGTCGCTCGTAGAGCTCTGCCGGGGATCCCACCTGTTCGATGCGCCCGCGATTGAACACGGCAATACGATCGCTCATGGTCAGGGCCTCTTCTTGGTCGTGGGTGACGTACAAAAAGGTGAGACCAAGGCGGTGTTGTAGGGCCTTGAGTTCAAACTGCATCTGTTGGCGCAACTTCAAATCCAGCGCCCCCAAAGGTTCATCCAGCAAGAGCACCTGCGGTCGGCCAACCAAAGCCCGCGCCAAGGCCACCCGTTGCCGTTGCCCCCCTGAAAGTTGGCTGGGTTTACGGGATCCCAGATCGGGCAGTTGTACCAGCTCCAGCGCCTCTTGCACTCGCTTCTGGCGCTCCTTCGGCGGTATGCCGCGGATCATCAAGCTGTAGCCAACGTTCTCCGCCACCGTCATGTGGGGGAAGAGAGCATAGTCCTGAAACACCGTGTTCACAGGCCGTCGGTAGGGCGGCA
The DNA here is from genome assembly GCF_047461655.1 of Synechococcus sp. W55.1. Taxonomy (NCBI): domain Bacteria; kingdom Bacillati; phylum Cyanobacteriota; class Cyanophyceae; order Synechococcales; family Synechococcaceae; genus Synechococcus; species Synechococcus sp. W55.1. The sequence continues at coordinate 14,097 of NZ_JANSHN010000013.1, read as the reverse complement.
GACCCAAAACATCCTGGCCGTTCAATTCGATCTGCCCCTCATCCGGACGCTCAAAGCCCGCGATCATCCGCAGACAGGTGGTTTTGCCCGAACCCGACGGCCCCAACAACGTAAAAAACTCCCCCTGCTGCACCTCCAAATCCACCCCGTCCACCGCTTGGATCCCGGAAAAGTTGCGGCTGACCCTCCGCAAACGAATGGCAGGCGGGGATCCCTCCTCTCTCCCGGCTTGGGATTTGGCGGAGCTGACATCAGAGGCGAGGACAGATTCGGCAACCATATCGACACAGGCAGCAAATGAACCCATTATGAGGGATCCATTTACAGAGGTTGACAGGTCTCAGCAAGGCAGGAAAGGTTCCAGGCCAAGAGCAGAGGTGGTGTGCGAGGGTGAAAGCTCGCCGGAAACCCACCCGACCGGTCGCGAAAGCGGGCCGGAGGCCTTTCGCGAAAGCGGGCCGGAGACCTTGTTTCTGGATGGGATCCCTTGACCACTGGGGATCTGAGTCCCACCCTTGTTACAGAAATTTAGAATCGTTACAATAAGTTAGAATCTTTGCTCATCTTTGCATTGCAGGTTTTATCCTATGGCACTCACTCAGCAGTTTCCCGTGCTGCTTGCCTCGGCTTTGCGTCACGACAGCGTGGCCCCGCGCTGGTCTCAGGTGGCGTGGACCGTTTTGCGGGTGGTGGCAGGGCTATTCATGATTCACAACGGCCTTGACAAGCTGGCAGATATTGAAGGGTTTGCGACGGCTTATGTAGAAGTGATCGGGTTGCCCTTCCCGATCTTCTTCGCTTATGTGGCTGCCTATACCGAGCTGATCGCAGCTCCGATGGTGGCGTTGGGTTTGTTGACCCGAGGGGCAGCACTGGGCTTGTTCGCCACGATGGCGGTGGCCATGTTCCATCACATTAAGGTGGCCGGCTTCAGCGTTCCCTACTTGGAGCTATCCGCCATCTACGCAGCGATCTTCCTGGCCTTTGCGGTGAATGGGGGGGGCTGGTTCTCTGTGGATCAGCTCTTGGTGAATGCAATCGAGTCGTGGCTGAACCGCGCCAGCCGGGAAAAGTTGGAGAGCTTGCAGTCTTCGTTGCAGGCCACGGAACGGGTAATTGCGCTGGGCGAGGAAGAGGCCGAGGCCGCCAAGACCACCGGATCCTGAGCTTTGGTGGCCATTCCCGATAGCGGCGAGGCTGCTCCTCTCTCCCTCTGAGAGAGAGGTTAGCAGTGAGAGTCATCCTGCTAAACGCGGCTGGCGGCCCGCTCCATTAGACGTTGGTGGGTGGAGCGCACAGGCTCTCCTGGCTTGGGTTGCCGCTGCACGTAGGTGCCATCAGGGCGCAATTCCCAGGCCTGCCGGTTGTCCGTCAGGCAGATGTCCAAGATCGCCTTGAGCTCCCGCTGCAACGCGGGATCCTCCACAGGGGTAACCACCTCAACGCGCCGATCCAGGTTGCGGGTCATGTAGTCGGCACTGCCGATGAAGTACTCTTCCTGGCCGCCATTGTAGAAGTAGAAGATGCGGGAGTGCTCCAGGAAGCGCCCGATGATGCTGATCACGCGGATGCGTTCGCTTAGGCCTGGGATCCCAGGCTTGAGGCAGCACATGCCGCGCACAATGAGGTCGATCTCCACCCCGGCTTGGCTGGCCTCGTAGAGCAGCCGGATCATTTCCGGGTCGGTGAGAGAGTTGATCTTGACGATGATACGCCCCTGGCCCCCCGCTTGGGCATGGCGCATCTCGCGGCGGATCAGGGCTTCCATGCCTTGGCGTAGGGTTCTGGGGGCCACCAAGAGCTTGCGGAATTGCCGTTGCCGTGAGTAGCCCGTCAGTAGGTTGAACAATTCCGTAACATCGTTGCAGAGGGTCTCATCGCAAGTGAACAGCCCTAGGTCGGTATAGATACGGGCGGTTTTGGGGTTGTAGTTGCCGGTACCGATGTGGACGTAGCGGCGCAGGGATCCCTCCTCTTCCCGCACCACCAAAGCCAGTTTGCAGTGGATTTTCAGCCCCGGCAGGCCGTAGGCCACGTGGACCCCGGCTTTCTCCAGCTTTTTGGCCCAGAGGATGTTGTTTTCTTCGTCGAAACGGGCTTTGAGCTCCACCAGAGCGGCCACCTGCTTGCCGTTTTCGGCGGCCTGAATGAGGGATTTCACCACCGTCGAGTCGCCGGAGGTGCGGTAGAGGGTTTGCTTAATGGTGAGCACTTGGGGATCGTTGGCGGCCTCCTCCAAAAACCGTTCCACGCTGGCGGCAAAAGAATCGTAGGGGTGATGCACCAACAGATCCCCTTCCCGGATGACGGCAAAGATATCCACCGGCTCATCGCTGACCGAGGCAGTGCGCAGGCGGGGCGGGGTGACCGGCCCCCAAGGGGGATCCTTCAAATCGGGCCGATTCAGGCTGAGAAACGCCATCACCCCCCCCATACTCAAGAGGCCATCCACTTCGTACACCGAGTCACTGTTGAGGCGCATCTCTTCGCTGAGCCGTTGTCGGATGGCTGCCGGAGTTTGGCTGGCAATCTCCATGCGCACCACTGAGCCGAAGCGGCGCTTGCGCAGCTCTTCTTGAATGGCAGCCAGCAGATCGTCGGCCTCGTCCTCTTGGATTTCCAGATCGGCATCCCGGGTGATGCGGAAGGGGTAGTACTCCAGCACCTGCATGCCGACAAACAGCGCTTCCAGATGGTGGGCAATCACCTGATCCAGCGGCACAAAGCTCACCCCATCCCGCAGCGGCACAAAGCGGGGCAAGGTGTTGGGCACCTTCACGCGAGCAAAATGCTCCTTGCCAGTCTCTGGATCCCGCACCACCACCGCCAAGCTGAGGCTGAGGTTGGAGATGTAGGGAAAGGGATGGCCCGGATCCACTGCCAAGGGGGTGAGCACCGGAAACAAACGCCTCTCAAAGTAGTCCCGCAGCTCCTGCCGTTCCAGCTCGTCCAGCTCGGAAAAATCGCGGATGTGAATGCCCTGTTCCGCCAGCTTGGGCACCAGTTCCTGCCGGAAGCAAGTGTGCAATTTTCGAATCAGGGGGCGCAGGTGGCTCGAGATCTGCTGCAACTGCTGCTGCGGTGTAAGGCCATCCGGGGTTAGCACCAACACGCCCGTTTCCAACTGACGACGGATCACCGCCACCCGCACCATGAAAAATTCGTCCAGGTTGCTCTCAAAGATGGCCAGAAACTTCAGCCGCTCCAGCAGAGGTGTGCGCTCATCCAGGGCCTCGTGCAAAACCCGGGCATTGAATTCAATCCAGCTCAGCTCCCGGTTGAAATACTGCTCCGGCAGAGCATAGCCCTCTTGGATGGGTGTAGTCCGGATCCCTGGTTGTCCGGCATCCGGGGGGCAGCCCGTCGTGTCAGGGTTGCAAGGTGGCCAGGAAGGGTCGGTTTCCTTGGGGCGCGGAGTCATGGCGGCAGAGGGCTGGGTTGTCTCAAACACGTCAACAACGGCTGGAGCCGACCCAATCCTATCCTGCTGGGTTCTGCTGAGGCGAAGGGGAAGGGCCCAAAACGGGCTTGGGCGGACGTTCAGGCAGCAATCCTTGAGAGCGCGTCAGAAGAATCACCTGGAGCAGGATCCCAATCAACAGAATACGCAGAGGGCCGGCTCGGGTGGCCCATTGGGGCGGCAGACGGTTGGTGAGCCACTCGCTGCCCGACCACACCCCCCAAATCACCAGCGCTCCCAGCAAGGCGCCGCGATTGTTGCCACTGCCCCCTGCGATCAACATCACCCAAACGATGAAGGTGGCAAACTCCGGTTGAAAGGCTTCTGGGCTGATGAAATTGACAAAATGGGCGTAGAGGGCCCCCGCCAACCCCATCAGCATGGATCCCAGCACAAACGCCTGCAGGCGAAACTGGAGCACATCTTTGCCGGCGGCCATGGTTGCCGGTTCATCCTCGCGAATGGCCCGCAGCACCCGCCCCCAGGGGGAGCGATAGGCCCGCTCCGCAGCCCAATAGACCACCGCCAAAATGACCAGCACCAAGCCCAAGTAGAGAAGGGTATCCTGACCTGGGATCCAGCCGCGAAAGGGTCGCGGAATGCGGGTAATTCCCCGCACACCGTTGGTGAGCCAGCCCTCATTCCTCAGGATTTGGCTGATGATCTCGGCAATGCCGATGGTGGCGATGGCCAGGTAGTCGGAACGCAGCTTCAGGGTAATCAAGCCGATCAAAAAGGCAATCGCTCCGGCGACGGCCACAGCCACGGCAAAACCCACCCAAAAGGGTAGATTGAAGCCGCCCAGATGTTCGGCACTTGGGGGTGTGGTGACAATGGCGCTGGCATAGGCTCCCATGGCAAAAAAAGCTCCCACCCCGATGTTGAACATGCCGGCGTAGCCCCACTGGACATTGAGGCCCAGCACCAGCACGCCGTAGATCCCCACCAAAACCAGAAAGAAAATGCCGTAGCTCAACATCAGACATCCCCCCCACCCGGGGATCCCAGTAATCCTGTGGGTCGGAAGATCAGCAGCAATACCAATATGGCGAAGGCCACCCCGGTTTTATAGGCCGGGTTGATCACCAAGGTCGAGAATTCTTCCGCCAGGCCGATCACCACTCCTCCGGCAATAGCCCCGTAAGGGCGACCGATGCCGCCGAGAATGGCCGCTGCAAAAATGGGCAACAATAGCCGCCAGCCCATGGTGGGGTGCAGCCGGGTATCCATACCCAGGAACACACCTGCTGCACAGGCCAAAGCTGCGCCGATGGCCCAAGTCCAGAGAACGATTCGCTCCGTATCAATGCCGGTAACCTTGGCCAGCTCAAAATTGTCGGCCATGGCCCGCATCGCTTTGCCCACCCGTGTGCGTTGTAAGAAAAGATGCAGGGCCACCACCAACAGGGCTGTTCCCACCAGGATCACTGCCCAATCGGGCTTGATGCGCAGCTCTCCAAGCCGCCACGGCAACTGGATCCCGCTGCGGTACACCTGATTGTTGGGCCCCCAGATGATCTGCACCAGGCTGCGCAGAATCAGGGCGGTGCCAAAAGAAGAAATGAGCAAGATCACTGGTGCCTCCCGGCGCAGGCGGCGATAAATGAGTTGGTCGATCCCAACTGCACAAAGTACCGTGGCCAAAGCTGCCGGGAGCAGGCTGACCCCAATTGGCCAACCCAACCCAACAAATGTCAGGCCGAAGTAGGCCCCCAGGGTCATCAGATCCCCGTGGGCAAAGTTGGCAAAGCGCAAAATGCCAAAGGTCAGCGACACCCCAATTGCTCCCAGGGCGTAGATGCTGCCCAAGACAAGGCCGTAGATGAAAAGTTGCAACAGTTGGGTCACGCTTGCCCCCGAAAACCCCTTGCCCTGATGATGCCACGGGTTTGCCGAGAGCGGGATCCGGCTCAGCGCAGCGGAAGGATACGGCTGATCGCGCCAGCGGGACGGAGTCCTAAGAAAGCTAGGGTAGGGGAGAGCGCCCACAAGGAAGAAGATCCATGCAGTCCAGGTCTTTGTCCATCCTCAGCTCCCTGGCAGCTTTGGCCCTGTTGAGCCTTGCCTGCGGAGCGCTGGAGCCATCCCCAGACAGGGATCCCACACCTGCGGATCCCATTCCCACTCCCCAGTTAATCTACGAAGACATCACCCTCACCCAAGCCAGGCCCGACGGCGGCATTCTTTGGCGCTTACAGGCTCGCCTGGCCGAATACGAGCCCCCCTCCGAAGGCAGCGCCACTCCTGTGCAGTTGGGATCCGCCCATTTGCAGGCCGTTCAGGGGGAATTCTTCGACGAAGACAACCGCGCCATCCGCACCCGCGCCGAGCGAGGATCCGCGTACCCCGGCGAACGACGGCTGGAATTGACGGGTCAAGTCGAGGTGGAATCAGAGCGGGATAATCTGCGTCTGCAGGCCCAACGGGTGGAATGGCTGCCGGAACAGCGCCGCCTCCAAGCCGAGGGCCAGGTGAAAGTGGAGCTGTTGGATGGGCAGGGATCCCTGCAGGGGGAGCGGCTGCTCGTCGACTTTGGCCAAGCCCAGATGCAGTTGGAGAACCTGGATCCCACTCAGCCTGTGCGGGCAGAATATAGGACTCCGTCCCGCCGGCGCGATCGGGATCCGGATCTGGAGCTGGCTGCCAGCCGTTTTCTGTGGCAATTTGGCGTCGGGGAAGTGCAGGCAGTAGGGTCTGTAGAGGTTTACGCTCCCTTACAAGCTTTGCGCCTCAGGGGCGAGCAGTTGCGGGCTCCCCTGCCTCTAACCGAGTTGCGCATATTGGGCAACGGGCAAGCCAAAGCCGAGCAAACCGGTCAAGAGCTGCAGGCCCAGGAGATCCGCTGGCGCATCGGCTCCACCCAGTTGCAAGCCCGAGGCAACGTGCGCTACCGCCAGCCCGGCCAGGCTTTGACTGTCAGAGGCAACCAAGGGATCCTGGATTGGCAGGCCAACACTGCTCGGATCCAAGGCAACAGCCAAACCCAGCTCACTTTGCCCTAAGGGGGGCTGGGGGGAAGCAGAAAGCTGGCCGAGAGCATGGCAGGATAGGGATACTTTAAGAAACGTATCAGGTGGGTTGTGGTGAGTTTTAAGGACTCCGTCTCGCTGACGCAAACAGGATGTTTCCCCGCCAGGGCTGGCGCTGCTGCAGAACGCCCCAACATCCTGCTGATCGTGCTGGATACCCAGCGGGCAGATCGTCTCTCCTGCTACTGGTCGGAAGCGGAGCGTGCCCGCCAACTGCCCACCAGCCCCAACCTGGATCGGCTGGCTGCCGAATCCACCCTCTTCGAGCGGGCCATCGCCCCTGCCCAATGGACCATCCCCTCCCACGCTTCCCTCTTTACGGGGGAATATCCCAGCACCCACCAGACTGTCCAAGCAGATCTGGAGCTGAGCCCCGCCCTGCCCACCCTGGCAGAGCTGTTGCAGCTGAGCGGCTATACCACTGTGGGCTTTTGCAACAACCCTCTGGTGGGGATCCTGAAAAACGGCTTGCGGCGCGGCTTTGAAACCTTTTACAACTACGGTGGCGCTCTGCCCACCCGCCCCCCCGAGGGCAACCCCTTGCCTGCCCCCCTAAACCGCTGGCTGGCCGCCTACACCCAATTTTGGCGGCGGCTCTCCTACCCGGTGCAAAACGCCTTTGCCCGCTCCGACACCCTCTTCCAACTGGCGCTGCACCCCTGGTTTGCCTCCCTCTGGACCCGCTTGGTGAACTTCAAGGGCAACACCGCCGCCTCGATTGCGGACTTAAATCGCTACTTGCACCAGATGGCCCGCCGCCGGTCGGATCCTAGAGCACGGCCCTTCTTTTGCTTTGTCAACCTGATGGAGCCCCATCTGCCCTACTGGCCGCCGGAGCCCTTTGTGCAGAAATACGCCCCCTATTTCAAAAGCAACCGCGAGGCCCGCGACTTTCTGCGCCAATACAACGCCCAACCCTACCGCTGGATGGCGCCCCTGCCGGAACCCCTCTCCCCGCTGCAAGCTCAGGTGCTTCGGGATATCTACGATGCAGAGGTGGCCTACCAAGATCATCTGCTGGGATCCGTCTTCGACACCCTGCGCCACACCGGCCTGGAGCAGAACACGCTGGTGGCCATCGTCGCCGATCACGGCGAAGGCCTGGGAGAACACGACTTCGTCGGCCACGCCTTTGTGGTCTACGAAGAGCTGATCCGCGTGCCCCTCATCCTGCGCTATCCCGGCCACTTCCCGGCAGGAAAACGCATTGCCACCCCCGTTTCCACCCGCCGCCTCTTCCATACCCTCCTGGAAGCTGCCGGCTTTAGCCCCAACCTTTCCCCCAACGGTGCCCCCTGTGTCAGCCTCAAGCTCCGCCGCGAGGTCGCCCGCCTCAGCTTGGCCCGCACCTTGGCAGGGGAAGATCCCGAGCAGGGAACAGTGCTCAGCGAAGCCTTCCCGCCCCACCTCCTCATTCGGGCTATGGAAAGCCGTAACGACAGCCTGCTGCGGGCGCGTGCCTGTTACGACATCCGCCGTGCCTTCTATGAGGGGATGACCAAGCTCATCCAAACGGGGGATCGTCCCAGCCTCTACAACTTGGAGCAGGATCCGGCGGAGCTGCGGGATCTGCTCTGGGTCGGCGACGGGGATCCTGTCTCCTCTCTCCCTGATGCTGATCCGCAACGCTGTCACGACGGGTCGGCGGGGGAAGCCGGCTGGGGATCCCTTTCCCCCCAGGCTTGGCTGGCTCGCCTGCAGCAGGGGCTGAGAACGTGGGTGAGCTGGGCAGAATCCCGACAGCCCAGCACGGCTCCTCGCAAGGTGAATGTGGAAAGCGATGCCGACTTGGTGCGGCAGATGCAGGAGCTGGGCTACTTGGAGTAGCTATTCCAGCCCTCCTTCCTCCTCCCTGTGATCCCGCACATAGCCGTTTAGATCGTAGTCATCCATGTCATCTATCTCCTCCGGATCCGCCGTTGGCCAATCCTCATTTTGCCCGCCGATAATCACGCGGCTGAGGCCGATGTATTCCAGGCTGAGGGTGCGCAGGGCGTTGATCAACACATCCAGCGCCATCGCATCGGCGGTGCCCAGATCAAACCAGCAGCGGGCCCAGTTGTCCTTCTCTTCCAGGGATCCCATGTTGTGCATTAGGGAAGGCAAGGGCTCCGATTCGTTGGGATACTCCAGATAGCTCAGATCCACCTCGGCCTCTTGGGCCACCAGACGCTCGGCGTTAAATCCGCCCAGCTTGCCCAGCACGTACCATGACTCCAGCACCTCGTTGAGGTACTCCAGCTCAGCTTCGACCGGCGGCTCGGCAAACTCAAACCAGATCCACAGATTTCCCGGATCGCACTCGCGAAACTCCACTTGCATGGACAGTTCCTCTGCAAGGCCTACGGCCCGCTGACGCGATGGGGCCCAGCTTCTGATCTTAATCTGGCTCTGCTCACCCATTGGTGCAACGCCCAAAGCTCCTGCACTTTTGTGCCATGCGAATCCCTCCAGCAACAAATCTTGCCGTCAGGGTGGCCGCTTGGAACCACGGGATCCCTCCTGCCGAGGCCATCGGCGGTTAGGACGGACATGGCGCAGGCGGTTGCCGGGAAGTCCGTGGCAGCCAGACGGCCCCAAAGCATCCTATACTGTTGCGGCTGTCCTAATCACGCTGTCCGAATCACGAGGAACCTGCCGCTTATGTCTGAGCTTCTCCCTTTGCCTTCCCTCCAAGACCGGGTGGCTGTGGTCACCGGAGCCAGCCGGGGCATTGGCCGGGCGATTGCCCTGCACCTGGGGGCCATTGGAGCAAAAGTGGCGATCAACTACGCCCGCTCCGCTGCCGAAGCCGAGTCCCTGGTGGAAGAGATCGCAGCCCTGGGGGGAGAAGGGATCCCTGTGGCCGCCGATGTGTCTTGCCCAGAGGCGGTGGAGAGCCTGTTTGCCCAGGTGATGGAGCGGTGGGGTCGGGTGGATGTGCTGGTGAACAATGCCGGCATGGCCCGCGACACCCTGCTGCTGCGCATGAAGCCAGAAGATTGGCAGGCGGTGCTGGATCTCAACCTGACGGGGGTCTTTCTCTGCCTGAAGGCAGCCGCCAAGATCATGGTGAAGCAGCGCCAGGGGCGCATCATCAACATCACCTCGGTGGTGGGCTTGGTGGGCAATGCCGGCCAGGCCAACTACAGCGCCGCCAAAGCAGGGGTGGTGGGCCTCACCAAGACAGCAGCTCGCGAGCTGGCCAGCCGCAACATCACCGTCAACGCCGTGGCACCGGGGTTCATCACCACCCAAATGACCGAAAAACTGGATCCTGGCCCGATTTTGGCGCAGATCCCCCTGGGGCGACTGGGATCCCCGGCAGAAGTGGCAGGGCTGGTGCGTTTTTTGGCGGCAGATCCGGCGGCGGCCTACATCACAGGACAGGTTTTCGCCATCGATGGCGGCATGGTGATGAGTTGAGCCTTCTACCACGCCAGGGCTAGGCCATCGGCACGAGGTTCGGAAGCTGCAATGAAGTGATCCCCATCCCGCAAGAGGATCTGTCCCCGGCCAAAAAGGCCGTAATCCTCTTCTGCCTCCACCACCTGCACCGCATGGCCGCGGGCAGAGAGTTCGCGCACCACCTGGGGCGGCACTGTGCTCTCCAGGGCCACTTGCGGGATCCCTTGATCCAACAGCACTCGCCAGCGGGGCGCATCCAGGGCCGCTTGGGGGTTTAGGCCGTAATCCACCAAGTTCACCACCACCTGCACATGGCCTTGGGGCTGCATCGTCCCTCCCATCACACCAAAAGGGCCGAGAGGGATCCCTTCTTTAGATAGAAAGGCGGGGATAATCGTGTGGTAGGGGCGCTTGCGGGGGCCCACCTGGTTGGGATGGCCGGGCTCCAGGGTGAAACCGGTGCCGCGATTGTGCAGGGCAATGCCCGTGCCCGGAACCAGCAGGCCGCTGCCGAAGCCATCGAAATTCGACTGAATCAAAGACACCATCAACTCCCTATCGGCTGCAGCCAGATAAACCGTTCCCCCCTCCGGCAGCCCTGGCGGAGCCAAGGAGATTGCCTCAGCCCCGATCAACTGCCGCCGCCGCTGCGCATAAGCCTTATCCAGCATCTGGGCAGGACTGACCCGCACATACTCCGGATCTGCCACCTGTCGGCTCACATCGGCAAAGGCCAGCTTCATCGCCTCGATCTGCAGGTGATAGCGCTCGCCGATGGGGATCTGCCCCAGCTCAAAACCCTCCAAAAGGTTGAGCGCCATCAGAGCGGCAATGCCCTGCCCGTTGGGGGGGATCTCCCAGACGGTGTAGCCCCGGTAATCCGTATGGATGGGTTCCACCCAATCGGCCCGGTGCTCAGCCAAGTCGGCGGGGGACAGGAAGCCGCCCGTGGCCTCCGAGAAAGCCAGCAACTTCTCCGCCAGCTCCCCCCGGTAAAAACTCTCCCCACCGCTACGGGCAATCTCTTCTAGGGTTTGAGCATGCAGGGGGCTGCTCCAGCGCTCTCCAGCCCGTGGGGCACGCCCTTGGGGAAAGAAAACGGCCTTGAAGGCGTCGTGGCGGGGATCTGGCAGGGGCAAATAGATGGCCTCCGCCGCCTGCCACAATTGAGCAACTCGGGGAGAGACCGGAAATCCCTCTTGCGCCAGACGAAGGGCAGGCACAAACAGACGCTCGAACGGCAGCTTTCCCCAGCGCCGGTGCAGGGCCTGCCAAGCGGAAACTGCCCCCGGCACCGTCACCGCCGGCCAATCGTAGGGGGGGATCTGCTCATGATCCCGGCAGCGCTCCGGCGTCAGGGCGGCTGGGCTGCGACCGGAAGCATTCAACCCATACAGCCGACCCTTCTCTCCCCCCTCCCACACCAGGGCGAAGGCATCACCCCCAATGCCGTTCGAGGTTGGCTCTACCACCGTCAGAGCCACCGCTATCGCCACCGCTGCATCCACGGCATTGCCGCCCGCCCAGAACATCTCCATGCCCGCCATTGCTGCCAGAGGTTGGCTGGTGGCCACGGATCCCTGCCTACCCATTACCACCCGTCGCCGCGAAGCAAACGGATAGCAATCCAGGGCCTGCCGCAAAAAAATGGGTGCTTGCATATCGCTACGCGACGCTCTCGCGAATGGGCTGTGCTTCCTACACAGGCAGGTTATCGCTACGCGACGCTCTCGCGAACAGGAGTGTGGCCAACTCCGCAAAGCTGTCCACCACCACATCTGCCCCAGCGTGGCGCAGTTCCTCGGCGGTGAAAGCCGTGGTAAGGCCAACCGCAAAACAACCGGCTCCCTTGGCGGCGCGGATCCCGTAGGTGGAGTCTTCAATCACCAAACACAACGCCGGATCCAGCCCCACGGCGGCAGCCGTTTTCAGGTAGGGCTCTGGGTCGGGCTTGGCCCGCTGAATATCTTCGGCGGTAATCACCGCGTCAAACCAGCGGTGCAGGTCGAAGCGCTGGAAAATCTGCGCCTGATCTCGGCGGATAGCTGAGGTAGTGACGGCCAGGGCAGAAAAGCGCCGGCGGCTGGCCGCCAAAAACTCCAGCACCCCCGGCACCAGTGGTACCTCTGCCAGCAGCTCGCCAAAAGCCTTGGCCTTTTCCTCGATCAGGCGCTGCACCAGCAGGGGCTGTTCCGCAGGCGGGGTGTCCGTCTGGTGTTGGACGAGGTACTCGAACATATCGCGGTCGGTGCGCCCTTTGAACTGTAGGGAGATGGGGGCCAAATCCAGAGATAGGTGGCAGCGTTGCAGGGCAATGGCTCCGGCGCGGGCATGGATCGGTTCTGAATCCACAATCACCCCGTCCATATCGAAGAGCAGGCCGGCAGTCGCATCAGCGATGCGGTTCCCCTGCCGCAGGCGTAGCACTTTGGGTGGCATAGACAGTTGGGCTACAGGGATCCCCTTTAACAACCATACTGCCCCGTCTCCATCCCCCACCCGCAGAAGCGGCTGGTGATCTGCCAGATGGGATCCAACACATCGGTCAGGGCGTGGTCGCTCTCCACCGCCACCAGTTGGGCCCAGGGGCGACGGGCCACGTAGTCTCGGCTGGCTTGAATGGGGATGGTTTCATCTTGGATCCCATGCACAATCAAGGTGGGCACAGGCCGTCGCAACGCCCCATCCGGGTAGCGTTGGGCATCGGCAACAAAGCCGTACTCCAAAGCGAGAGGACGGCCTTCTCCGTAGTGAAACACCATGAGCTGTCCGGTTCGCTGCCAAGTCTCCACCGCCTCTGCCCCCAACCGCGGTAGCCAATGGCCCAGAAAGCCGAAAGCCGGCGCCAAAAGCACCAAGCGCTGCACACAGGGTTGTTGTTCGGCAACCCAGGCAGCCACCAGCCCCCCCAGGCTAGAGCCGATGAGAGTGACAGGCGGGTAGTTCATCTCGGCGAGCTGATCAGAAACCTGCTGGATCTGGCGGGTCAGGGTGAGCTGGGCAAAATTGTCCTGGTTCAGATCGGGCACCTGAACAGGGATCCCCACCTGCTGCAGCCGCTGCCGAAAAAAAGTCGCCTTGGCCGACTGGGGCCCAGAGCCGAATCCATGCAGGTAAATGGCCAACACGGAAAGGGATCCCTATGGCCCTGTGGCTGCCGAGAGCCAGCCCGCTCCCAACACCACGCTGATGGAGAGGAAAAGGGTCGCTACCGTCCAGGTGATGCGGTTGAGGTTTTGCTCAGCACTCTTGGAGCTGGAGAACAACTGAGCCTGCCCGCCAATGCCCGCCAACCCATCTCCCTTGGGGCTGTGCAGCAGCACCAAGATCACCAGCAAGATGGCTGAGGCCGACCAGAGAAACTCGAAAAACGCTTCCATCGCAGCGGATCCCCGTAGGGCAAGTTGCCAAAGCCATTATCGCTTGGAACCTCATCTTAGCGCACCCTGCCTCGGCATCGCTCCCATTTCAAACTCAACTCGTTCAAACTCAACTCGGCAGGCCCAGACCCATCTACTTGCTTCTCAGGTGGAACGGGTGCTGCTCCTTCTGGGGGTGTTGCTTTGCCTCAAAAAACGACCCCAAACGGGGCCGCTCGGTCTTTTCCGAATCTCTATGGAGATCTCCAGTGGATCCCCAGCTCACCTAGAACAAGGGTGAAAAGCATCCACCTCAGTAGCTTACACCCCGGTAAGTCAGGGGCTGATGAGGGTGAGGCATCGCTTTCTTGCTGGTGTGGTGCACACAGAAGGTTTGACCGCGATACTGAGCTTGCAACTCCTCATCACTGAGCTGAGTATGCGCGGGAACGTAGTCAAAGGTGTTGCCACGGAAAGAGAGTTTCATAAGTCGCCTCCATCAACGAAGGGTTGAGTTTGTTGTTGTTGAACCGTAAGCCACGGAGAGAGTGGCGCGATTCAGTTGAGGCGCGTTCCTTCGGGAAGACCCCTACTTCCGTCTCTGCACAGCTCCCAACCAACGGTGAGCCAACTGCAGAGATGAACGATTTATCCTATGTCTGTATCATAACTTACGGTTTTGCAGGTTTTTGGGGGATTTATAGAAATTTAACAAAACGCACGGAATTCCCCACCCTCTGTAGGGTGGGGATGGATAGCGCCACTGGATTTGTGGAGCACTCAGAACTAGGTTGTGTTGATCTTTCATTTGAGCCAAAAGAGAGCACTGACGAGATAGAGAAAACTCAAGAAGTTCCTGGCC
>NZ_JANSHN010000012.1:0-93666 GCF_047461655.1 Synechococcus sp. W55.1 | reverse complement strand
TTGAAATCCCCAGGGATCGGGGCTCGGTGATGGTGATGTACACCGTTGCCACTAATCGGCAACCGGGGTTGGGAACCAGCCTCGTGAGTCTTGGATGCTTCAGCTCTACTTCAAAGTCCTGTGGGGCTATGAAGCACCTGGGGCAGAGGAAGAGACTAAAATCCTGCCGTCAAGGGGATGGGGAAACCCCATCCGCCTATGCGGTGGGGTAGTTCATTTCAACCGGCCCACCGATCCCGCCACTTGACCGTTCCCTCGGCGGCCAGCAACCAGCGGCGGGCTACCAGGTTTTCTCGGATCGGCGAACGACCCTCTCGCAGCAGAACGTACTTGTAGGCAATGGCTTTACCGGCGCTTTCGTTGAAAGGGATCTCCCCAAACCAGGTGTTGGCGTTGATGTATTCCAGCGGGTAGCCCCGAGCAATGTCCCAATAGCCCAACTCTGGGCAATCCCCGATGACCACAATCCATTCCCCCGGTTGGGTATTTACCCCATTCAGTTGGGCCCGCACGATCACCTGGCCCTTGACTCGCTCTCCCACATGGCTAAGGACGATTACTCCGCGGGTGGGCAAATCCAAACCGTGGATCTTCCCCTCTTTGACCGTAAACTTCTGGCGAGTCAGGATACAGGTGTGCTCCCCATCGGGAAATTCGGTGTCCACCTGCTCCAGGTGGGTGGCCTCCCCCCGATTGAGGGCAACAAAGCAGCGGCTATCCCGATAACGACGGGTATAGCACCAAACCTCCTCTGTCAGATATTTGCGCCACTGGCTGCCCAAAGATACCGCCGGGTTGAGACGGCGCAACCCCGATAGCAGGCGAATCTGCCGATAAAGTGGAGAGTTGGGATCCCAGCTTTCCATCATCGGGCGATTGTAGGGATCGTTGCCCCCATCGGTGTCGTTGTGCAGGTATTGTTCGGTGCCGTAGTAAATACAAGGGATCCCACGGCTGGTCATGATAATGGCGATTGCCACCGCCAGCATTTCCGGATCCGGGTTTAGGGTTTGGAAGCGGCACATGTCGTGGTTGTCGATGAAGGTGATCAGCTCTGTAGCCCCGTTGTAGCGATAATCTTTGGCGATGACGTCATCGACGAGGCGAAAGCCCTCAGCAGCCCCCTGCCCCAAAGCTGCCCGAATAGCCATGCACAGGCCAAAATCCAGGATCGTCATGCCGGAATGGTTGGCAAACTGCACCGAAGCTTCCACATCTGGGCCACTGTAGATCCACTCTCCAAAAACAAAAACATCCGGCTTGTGGGTTTGGATATCGGCATTGAACTCCTGCCAAAACCAGATGGGCATGTGCTTGACAGTATCTACCCGCAGAGCATCCACCCCTCGATCCAACCACTGCTTGATGGCGGACTTGATGTAGTTGCGATAGTCGGGATTGTTTTCGTTAAACGTCGCCAGTCCGGCCAACTCGCAATTTTGCACCTGCCACTCATCTTCCCAGTTCGTCACTTCGCCGTAGTGGTGGTACCAATGGTTTACATCGTTGTTGAAATCGGCAATGAGCTTCCCATCGTCGAACAACTGACCTTTGACGCCCCCTGTATCCGGGCTGCTGTGGTTGCAAACAATGTCCAGCACGAGCTTCATTTTGCGCTTGTGCATCTCCGCAATGAGCCGATCGAAAGTGGTAGGGGCCGGATTGTTGAGCGAGGGATCCTCCCCTTTGGCGATGTAGCGTGGGTTGATGCGCTTAAAGTCTTTCGTCCAGTAGCCGTGCATCGCTGCACTTTCAATAAACAATCGCTCCACTTGCTCGAACAAAGGCGTGAGCCAAATGGCTGTGATCCCCATCTGTTGCAGATAGTCCAGCTTGTCGATTACCCCTTGTAGATCTCCACCCCAGTATTTGCCCCAGTCTTGCCTTTGAGGATCATAAAGTTCTGGGTTCGGCCCTTCGTTATTTTCCGGATCCCCATCAAAAAAACGATCCACCACCAAAAAGTAGATTGTTTCCTGACGGAACTCAATGTCGCGAGTGTAGAGAAACTCCAGATCCCCAGAGGATTCTGAAGGCTCAACAATATCCGCTCGCCGGTTCAGTGTTTCCATAAAAGCAGCCCTCCCACCTTAAAAACAGCTCAACAGACACGAACACAAACTGAAAAAGGCCAGAGGCTGCTGCAAGTCCAGCTTTTACCTCTAGCCCTTAGCCCAGAAGAGGATGCTTCTGTTGCCAATCCTCAAACTTCAAAGCATTCTTTACGCAAAGTGAACAAGTGAAGGTTGTGCCTGCATCAGAAGGCTCGCTCCGCTGAGCGACTCAATCTGCTCAACCCAATTAACCCAAAAGGTTGTCTATACCCTCTTTCACCGCATCTTTCAGATCTTCCTTGGCATGCTGAGCTGCAGCCTCCATTTGCTTGGCCTTGCCCTCTAGTTTTTGCTTTTCATCCCCTGTGAGCTCCCCCACTGCTTCTTGAATCTTGCCCTCGATATTCTTGGCCGTAGCTTCAATCCGGTCTTGAATACTCACAGATGTACCTCCTAGCTCTTGATAACACCGAGCAGCTCGCACGCCTTTTGAATCGATAAACCTGCAATTCAATTGCGCAAGTGCTCACGGCAGAGATGCTAGCACAGAATCCTCAGACTGGGAGTGCTCTCATGGGCACCGTTCCGGTCTGCTTTTGGCCACACTCTTCAAGCGGATCCCTGCCGGCCCGCAACTCACCCGCTTCAGCTGGCGCCAAAATTCATCTCCCCGATGTCCCCAATGGGCCACAGGCTACCGATTGTCCGACGGCTGATGGGCGGAGTTCTTTGGGAGCGCGGCGTAGTGGGGACAACGGCAGGGGCCCAGAGGGTTCACTGCGCAGGGCAGGTGGGGTGACCGAGAAAAGTAGCGGCAGGAGGGATCCCAGGGCAAGCCACAAGAGAGAGTTGGTACGGCCCGGTGGGCGCGCTCGTCCCGGATTGAGAAGCGACGGGATCCACTCTTTTCCAGCAGAGGGATCAACTGCGCCAAGAACGTCAGCCCTAACCACAAACCAACTCCCATGACCAGTGCTTGCACGATCGTTCTCCTTCACTCACCCGTTCAAGAGTGTCGCCTTCCGACCCCGATAGCCTAAGTCAGCTTGTTTCGGCAGAGCTAGAGCGGCAGCCAGTTTTGGAGCTGTCCTTCCCTGCCGACGAGAACCCAGCAGAAAAACCGACTAGAGTGAAATATGGACTGACCCACTGGGCCTTTGGATTCCATGACAACCTCCACCCTTGATGCTGCCGCCATCCTTGAGGCGTTGCGCCCTGTTCAAGATCCGGAGCTGCGCCGCAGCCTGGTGGAACTGAACATGATCCGGGATATTCGCGTCGAGCCTGGGCGAGTGGCCTTTACCCTGGTACTGACCACGCCGGCCTGCCCTTTGCGGGAATTCATTGTGGAGGAGTGCAAAGCTGCCATCCGCCGGTTGACCCCCATCGAAGCCATTGATGTCACGGTAACGGCGGAAACCCCCCGTTCCCCTTCCCTGCCGGATCGCCAGTCCATCCCCGGTGTGCGCAACATCATCGCCATTTCCAGCGGCAAGGGGGGCGTGGGCAAAACCTCGGTGTCGGTGAATGTGGCGGTGGCGCTGGCCCAAAGCGGGGCCCGGGTGGGGCTACTGGATGCCGACATTTACGGCCCCAATGTGCCGCTGATGTTGGGCCTGCAGGATCGGTCTCTGGTTGTGCAAAAACGGGAGGACGGCGGCGAGGATATCTTCCCCCTGGAAAATTACGGCGTCAAGATGGTGTCGATGGGCCTTTTGGTGGGGCGGGATCAGCCGGTGATCTGGCGGGGGCCGATGTTGAACGGGGTGATCCGGCAATTCCTCTATCAGGTGCAGTGGGGAGAGTTGGACTACTTGGTTGTGGATATGCCCCCCGGCACCGGCGATGCTCAGTTGACCCTGGTTCAGGCAGTG
This sequence comes from Synechococcus sp. W55.1, assembly GCF_047461655.1. Classification (NCBI taxonomy): domain Bacteria; kingdom Bacillati; phylum Cyanobacteriota; class Cyanophyceae; order Synechococcales; family Synechococcaceae; genus Synechococcus; species Synechococcus sp. W55.1. Next base: position 89,738 of record NZ_JANSHN010000012.1, on the reverse strand, counting down.
CCGCTGGCAGGAGCTGTGATCGTCACCACGCCCCAATCGGTGGCCCTGCTGGACAGCCGCAAGGGCTTGAACATGTTTCGGCAGTTGGGGGTGCCCATCCTGGGCATTGTGGAAAACATGAGCTACTTCGTCCCGCCCGACCTGCCGGATCGCCAGTACGATATTTTCGGCTCAGAAGGGGGAGAGACCACGGCCCGCGAGCTGGGGATCCCTTTGCTGGGGCGGATCCCGCTGGAAATTGCCCTGCGCCAAGGGGGAGATATGGGTACGCCTATTGTCATCGGCCAACCTGAGTCGGCTTCAGCCCGGGCCTTGAAGCAGATTGCCAAAACCTTGGCAGGCCGCGTTTCCATGTTGGCTTTGGGGGCAGGCTAGAAGCGCTCTGCTTCCACCAACGAGACCCCGAAGCTGCGTCCTCCCACCACAATCCCCTCTTGGGCTTTACCGCGCACGGTCACTGTGCTGTTCATGGCCGGCAGCCCCTTGTCGGTGATGACCCAAAGGGAACCGCTGTTGTCTTGGAGCTCATACACACCCTGGCCGAACACCCCTATCTGGTTCACCACGCGACCGCGGACATACACATCGGTGTAGCGGGAAGGATTTTGCTCTACGGTGGCGATGGGAGTTGTGCCGATGCCCAGCCGCGCCAGTTGCCCACACCCTGCCAGGGCTAAGCTGAGGCCCAGCAGGAGCGCCAGGGATCCGCCGCGGAACGATTGGCCAAGTTGCTGTTTCATGGGTTGCTTCCACTGACGAGCACCTGCTCCCAAGATAGCAAGCCGGCAGGGAAATCCACGGCCAAGTTAGAACTTCTCGCCAATGCCGAAATGCAGTTGACCTTGGCCGGCTCCGCCTTGCCCAACCGCGTAGTCGATGCGCAGCGGCCCCAAGGGAGATTGGATGCGAATGCCGACCCCCAGCCCCAAACCACTGCCCGGCTTGTTGCGCACCAGGGCAGGATTGCCGGCCACCGCAGCTCCACTGCCCAGATCAGTGCCGTAGTCGGCGAAAACCACGGCTCCCACCGGGTCAAAAAGGGGGAAACGCAACTCGGCGGTTGCCGTAGCAAAGCTGCGACCGGAACCGATACCCCCCTCGAAAAAGCCCCGCACCGAGTTGCCGCCACCAATGGCAAAAGCATCGTAGGGAGCCAAGTCGCCGATGGTCGTGCCCGCTCGCACATCAAAGGCCAATACCTGCGGTCGCTCGCTGCGGGTTTCAAACAGGTTGACGGGAATGAACTGGCTGTAGCCGGCCTCGAGGCGGTTGGCATTCAAGCCATTTTGAAACAGACGTACCGACTGTTCTGTGGAGATGCGAAAGACCGAGCCCTGGCTGGGGCTGTTGGGGTTGTCGCGGGTATCGTTGATGAGGCCGAGGCGCAGGGTGGTGTAGCTGTCTTGGCCGCTCTCGCTGAAGGTAATCGGGTTGCCCAGCACATCGAAGCGCTGCTGCTCCCCGTTGCTGTTGCGAGCTTCTACAAATTGGATGCGGGTGCCCAAGCTGGCCCGCCAATTGCCCCCAATCGGGCGAGAGAAAGTCACCCCGCCACCAAGACGGTTGATGCGCACGGGATCCCCATTGGGCAGGGTGAATCCCTCATTAAAGACAAAGCTGGAGCTCTGCTGGTTGGAGATGTTGACGTTGTAGGAGGTGGGAATGTCCAGCGTGGCAATCCGCGGGTCGGTGAAGTTTAAGTCGAAGAGGGTTTCGTTGGTGCCCACCTGCACGTTGAAGCTGGCACTTTGGTTGTTGCCGCCCAAGTTTTGTTCGGAGACGTTGAGGCCGGCGAAGACCCCTGTGGCGGAGCTAACGCCGATGGTGCCGCCCAAGGTACCGGTGCGACGTTCTTCCACGTTCACCACCACCACCACCTTGTCGGGATCCTGGCCGGGGTTGAGCCCCACATTCACATCTTGAAACAGGTTGAGATTAAAAACCGCCTGCAGGTCTTCCTGGATTTGGTTGCGGTTAAACACATCCCCCGGCTTGGACTTCAACTCGCGGGTGATGATGAAGTCACGGGTTTTGGTGTTGCCCTGAACGCGAATATCCTCGATCACCCCTTCGGCGATTTCCAGGGTGATGGTGCCGTCTTCAGAGGAGCGCACATCCGTCACTTTGGCCAGCACGTAACCCTTATCGGCGTACCACTGCTCGATCTCGGCCACAGCCAGTTGCAGCTCGCCGAAGTTGAGCACCCGCCCTTCCTGGTCGGCAAAGGCGGCCCGCAGCACTTCCGGATCCAAAACGTTCGCCCCTTCCGTGCGCACGGCTTTCAGGATTGGGTTGGGCTTGACCTCAAAGGTGACCCGCACCCCCAAAGGCGTATCGGAAGGCACTGCCCGCACATCGGCAAACAATCCGGTGGCAAACACGGCATTGATGTCTTCCCGCAACTGGGATCGGGTGGAAACCTCGCCGGCGCGGGTGCGGATGACGCTGTAAACCCGGTTGATCAGCTCCGGATCTTCAGTGCCCTCAACCACTACCTCCGCTACCAACACTTCTGGCTCGCCGGCAGTGGGGGGTGGGGTGGGGGAGGGCTGGGCGGGGGTGTCGCCACCGGTGCGCAGGTCGAGGGTGCCGGGCTGAGGAACCGATTGCGCCCAAGCCGGGGATCCCATCAGCAGAGCGCTACGGGACGCTTCAGCAAACGCAAAAGCGGTGCAGAGCACCATCCCGCGGGTGAGCGCTGAAGTTAGCCAAGGGCGAAGTTGCCTGGAACGATTCATGGGGATCCCTCGCACACCAAAAAGCAAGATTGCAGAGCCGGGCCAAGCTTGCGTTAAAACCCTCTGCCGCCCAGCAGCGGACAATTGCCCTGGATTATATCAATCCCCATCCACCCAGATCCGAGCGTGGCCGCGAACCGGATTGCGGACTTGGGCAGTCTGGAGTGCAAAAAGCAGCCTCCCCCGCTCAAGGCAGGCGCAGGGATCCCCTACAGCGCTGGCCGCAAGACCTCGGCTCGACTTCCTCGGCAGCTAGGTTGACTTGGGAGTTGAGGATGACGACGGTGATGGGAGCAGGAGTGGGAGGCAAAGAGCGGCTGCTCCTCCAGCCCCAACTGTCGGCGTACTGTTGTGGGGGAACGTTGGGCAGGATCAGGACGGTGTTTTGCAGGACGTTGCTTTGCAGGGTGGTGGCGTTGCCGTTCAGGATCGCCATCTGCTGGGTGTGGGAAGTCTGAGCCAGGACGGCTGGAGCAAACCCGAAGCCGAGCAGAGCTGCCACTCCGGGGAGGAGGAGTTGGGTGGACAACATCGAGGATTCTCCACAAGACGCCAGGATGCCGACACTTTAGCCTGCTTTGCCCTCCGCTGAGTTGCCCAAAAAAGCAAAAAAAGCTACGTGATGGGGAGGGATCCCTGCTGGGGGCGTACAGCCGCGCGGCCCAGGCCCACAAAAAAGCCTGCAGAGGGTACTCTGTGCAGGCCTGCCTTACTCATCTTGATTGTCTTGATTGAGCTTGGAAGGAGAAGCCGGCCCCGCTAAGGAGCCCCAGGGGAAATTAGCTCCCCGGCTCAAACACTTTCAGATCGACCACCTTCCCCCCTTGGAACGTCCAGTGGGCAAAGGTTCCAGCCACATCCCCCTTCTCGTCGAAGTCCAGCGAGCCGGAAGCGCCGGTATAGTTGATGTCTTCCCCTTTCTTCAGCAGCTCTACCGCCTTAGCCCACTCGCCGGGCAAGATCTCAGTGCCGGGGGGATTGGCCACTTGGCGCAAGGCATCGCGAACGGCAGTGCCATCGGTGCTGCCGGCTTTTTGGATGGCCAAAGCTAAGAGGAAGGCGGCGTCATAGGCGGTGTCAATGTAGGGGGTGGGAGGTAGCTCCCCGTAGGCAGCTTTGTAGGCGTCCGCAAAGGTCTGGTAGGCCTTGCTGTCGGTGAGGGCCTGGGGCGAGGTGCCGATGGATCCCTCTAGCTTGTCGGCTCCCACCTGGGCTGCCACATCGGGAGAGCGCATGCCATCTGTGAAAATAAATCGGTCAAATAGACCTTCTTCCAAAGCTTGCCGCAAAATGACCACGCCGTTTTCGGGGTAGCCGATCAGCACCAATGCCTGGGGATCCCCTTCCTTCAGTTGGGTCAGCTCACTGCGATAGGAAGCCTTGCCGGGCTCGTAGGGAACAGCCTTGGTGATCTTGCCGCCCTGCTTTTCAAAGGCCGCCTTAAAGCTGTCGGCGAGGCCCTTGCCGTAGTCGTTGTTGATGTAGATGACTGCCAGCCGCTCCAGCTTCTCTTCGCGGGTGACCTGAGCTAGGGCTACCCCTTGGAAAGCATCAGAAGGAACGGTGCGAAACAGAAAATCGTTGTCCTCTAGGGTAGTGATGGTGGGAGCGGTAGAAGCGGGGGAAATTTGGGGGATGCGATTGGGGACAGAAACCGTCGTGGCCACCGGAATGGTGATGCCGCTGCCCAAGGCGCCGATGATGCCGGCCACCTTCTCCACGTTGACCAACCGCTGAGCTGCGTCGATAGCCGGCTGAGCCGACGTCTGGTCATCCGCTTCGACCACTTGAGCAGGGGATCCCAAAATGCCACCGGCAGCGTTGATTTGGTCGAGGGCCAACTTGATGCCCTTGAGGCAATTTTCTCCGTAGGCCTGCAAATCTCCTGTCAAAGACAGCAGAGCCCCAATTTTGACCGGCGTTTGAGCCGCCTGCTGGGCTGTGCCGGGCAGCAGAGTGGTGGCCAGAGCAGCAGCCGTGAGGGCAGCCGCCGCCGCAAAAGCGCGTCGAGTGAGTTTATTCATCCGAGACATAACCAACAACCTCCTGCGAGGGAAGAGAAAGTAGAACTCAGATCGCAAAAGCCGAGTGTTGAATCGTATCCATCAGACGTTGGCTCACCTCAAAGCGTTCCCCATTCCCTCAAAAATAAAGAGGGCTCCAGAAAACAGGCGGGCCAGACTCCGTATCTTGCTTGTTCCTTGGCCGCTACAAAGCCGGCTACAACCTCCAAGGGCAGTTGCCCCCGTAGGAATCCAGGAAGGATAATGGGCAAACCCGGCAATTGGGCTCATTATGAAATACTGAACCCATTGGGCAGCGGGGTTCTTCCGAGGCAGCGGCGTGATTGTTATCGACGACATCTCCAAGCGGTTTGGCGGCATTAGCGCGGTGGATCACTGTTCCTTCCGCATCGAAACCGGTCGGATTACGGGCTTGATCGGCCCGAATGGGGCAGGGAAGACCACGCTCTTTAACATCATCGCCGGGTTTATTCGGCCCAGCAGCGGGCGCATCTGGCTAGATGGGGAAGACATCACCGGCCTGCCCCCTCACCATCTGTTCCGTCGAGGGCTGGTGCGCACCTTTCAGATCCCGCGGGAGTTTGGCCGCATGACCGTCTTGGAGAACTTGATGGTGGTTCCCCCCAACCAGATAGGGGAAAACCTGTTCGCCACTTGGTTCGGTTGGCGGCTGGTGCAACGACAAGAACGCAACCTGCAAGCTCGGGCGGAAGAGGTTCTGGAACGGCTGAACCTGATCCATCTGCGGGATCAACTGGCCATCACCCTTTCCGGCGGGCAAAAAAAACTCCTGGAACTGGGACGTACCTTGATGACCGATGCGCGGGTGATCCTGCTGGATGAACCGGGGGCCGGCGTCAACCGCACCCTGCTGGCGGATTTGATGCGTTTTATCGAGTATCTCAACCGCGAGCGCGGCTGCACCTTCTGCATCATCGAGCACGATCTGGATCTGGTGACCCGTCTCTGCGACCACGTGGTGGTCATGGCTGCCGGCAAGGTTCTCACCCAGGGATCCATGGAGGAGATCAAACAAAACCCAGCCGTGCGGGAGGCCTATTTGGGATCTGTGGCACTGGCCGACTCCCTAAACCCACCCCAGCCCTCCCCTCTGCCTTCGGAGGGATCCCTCTCATGACCCCTTTGCTGGACATCCAAGATCTCTACAGCGGCTACCGGGGGGTGGACATCCTCAAAGGGATCCACCTGAAGGTGAACCCTGGGCAAATGGTGGTGATCATCGGCCCCAATGGAGCCGGCAAATCGACGGTGCTGAAATCCTTATTTGGCTTGGCCACCATCCGCTCAGGCCGAGTGCTGTTTCAGGGATCCGACATCACCCACTTGCCTGCCGAGCAACTGGTGCAGCGGGGAATCGGCTTTGTGCCCCAGACCAACAATGTCTTTCCTTCCCTCACCGTGCAAGAGAACCTGGAGATGGGGGCCTTCATCCGACGCGACAACCCTGCCGCCCAACTGGAGCGGGTTTATGAGCTGTTTCCACCCCTGAAAGAGAAACGACGCCAAGCGGCGGGATCCCTATCGGGTGGACAACGGCAGATGCTGGCCATAGGGCGAGCGTTGATGGTGGAGCCGCAGTTGTTGTTGCTGGATGAGCCGACCGCCGGCCTGTCACCGCTGTACATAGAACAGACCTTCGCCCTCCTGCAAGAGATCAACCGTCTCGGCATCAGCATCCTCATGGTGGAGCAGAATGCCAAGCAGGCCCTGAAGATGGCGGACTGGGGCTACGTTTTGTCCACCGGAGAGAACCGCTTTGAGGATACCGGCCCCAACCTGCTGAGCAATCCTGAGGTGCTGGAGCTGTTCTTGGGTGGTTGAGGCCCTCACCCCCCTCCCCTTTCCCAGAAGGAGAGTCAAGCGGGACTGGCCATTTGCTGCTTGCGCAGTTGAGCTGCTTGGTTGAGAAGAGCCTCCACAAACGTCATCACTTCTTGGGCGGAGTGGCCGGCAGTAAGTTGGGCCAGTTCTTCGCGGCGTTCCCGTTCTCCCAAAAGCTCCACCCGCACAGAAGTTCGTTTTTGGTGCACCACCTTGTGAACCCGCAGGTGGTGATCCGCCAAGGCAGCGATCAGGGGTTGGTGGGTGACGCAGAGGATCTGGTGATCTCGGGCAATGCTGTGCAGCTTGGTGGCGATGGCTTGCGCCACTTTGCCGGACACGCCGGTATCGATCTCGTCGAAAACCATGGTGGCCACCGGATCGATGCGGCTGAATACGGCTTTCAAGGCCAGCAGAAAACGGCTCATCTCGCCGCCCGAGGCAATGCTGGCCAAAGGTTGAAGAGGCTCACCCGGGTTGGGGCTAATCCAAAAGCTCACCTGATCCACCCCCTCTGCTGTCGGGGGGCCGGGTTGGATCTGCACCCGGAATTGCACTGCGCTCATCCCCAGCGGGCTGAGCTCTTCTATGAGGGCCTTTTCCAGTTGACAGGCCGCTTGTTGCCGCAGTTGAGAGAGCACCTGGCAATGGCGCTCCAGGTCTTGGGCAGCTTTGTCCAGCCGCACCTGCAATTCCTCTAGGTCGGTGTTGTCTCCTCGCAGTTGGGCCAACTCCGTCTGCACCCGCTCCGCATGGGCCATCACCTCGGCCAAGGTCGGGCCGTATTTGCGGCAGGCTTGTCTGAGTTGCGCCAAGCGCCGTTCAATTTTGTTCAACCGACCGGGATCTGCCTCCAGCGTCTCGCCGTAGCGAACCAGCTCCCGCCCCACCTCCTCCACCTGAATGAGAGCGCTGCTGACCATTTCCGCCAGAGGGGCTAGGTCGGGATCCCGCTGGGTCATGGTCTGGAGCAGCCGCTCTACCTGGCCCAACAGATCGGCGATGGCCGGTGAGCCACTATCGTTTTGGTAGAGCAGTTGGTGAGCTGCGTAGCTTTGCTGTTGCAGTTCCACGCGGTGGGCCAGGCGCTCCCGTTCCCGCTCCAGCTTGGCCATTTCGTCGGGATCCTCCAGGCGCAGGGCGGCCAGCTCTTGCGCTTGAAACTCCAGTAGGTCTAGCCGTTGCAGGCGCAGTTGTTGGCTTTGCTGGCGGGATTCCACCTCTGTTTTCAGTTGGTTCCAGGTTTGGTAAAGGGCAGCCACCTCCGCCCGTGTTCGCAACAACTCTTCGCCGCCAAAGTCGTCCAGCCAACGGCGCTGGGTTTGGGGAGATTGGATTTGAACGGTTTGCCCCTGGGCAGTGATCTCTACCAATTTGGCCCGCAGGTTGAGCATCTGGGCTTTGTTCACCAGCACCCCATTCACCCGCAGGCGGCTGGTGAGCTTGCCGTTGCGCAACACCAGCTCGCGACTACAAACCAGGCCCTCCTCTAGGGGGTCGATGTGCTCTTGTTCTAGCCAGGCTTGCAGTTCAGGATTAGGACTGAAGATCGCTTCCACCAGACCTCGTTCGCTGCCAGTTCGCAGAGCCCGAGCTGTACCTCCTAGAGCTGCATCCAGCGCATCGAGGATGATGGATTTGCCGGCCCCGGTTTCTCCGGTGAGCACGTTTAGCCCCGCTCGAAAAGGGATCTCCAATTGCTCGATCAGGGCAAAGTTCTCGATCCGCAGCAGGCGCAACATAGGGATCCCGTGGGCTCAGCGTGCCGTTGGCAGTTTTCAGGATAGGGCTTGCAGGGGTCGCTCTGTCCCACGTTAGCGTACCCACCATCCCTCGGCGGACGGGTACAGCGGCCAGCGGGGAGTCTGTTATTGCAGGGGTGGGGAGCACCACCCGTTCTGGTTTGGGGATCCCCTCGGGGAAATTGGCAGCCCGGCTCAGCCCACCAGGGGGTAGCGCTCCATCAGGTAGCAGAGGCAGTCTTGGCGGATGATGCGGCTGTTGAGGGTGAGCATGCCCGGCATGATGGGCACGCTGGTGCGAATTTCTCCATTGCAGGCATAGAAAAAGCGATCCGCCACATTTTGGCCCTGCTCGTCTTGCACCTCCAGGTGGAAGCCGTTGTTCGTCCAGCCAATGGGGGTGTGGGGGGGAAGCTCCCGAAAATTGAGGAGATCCAAATCCGGCGGGAAGCGGATGTGGGAGGGGGATCCCTCTTGGTCGCCATTCTCTTCCCCAAAGCTGAAGCTCACCTGATCCGGGACTTTGACAATGGCGACGCTGTGGAAGAGGTCGATATCTTGGCTGAGGACAGGGCGCTGCGGGATCGCCGACAGGTGCAGGCAGGCTTCCAGAAATTCGTAGGCATGCTGGGTGCCATAGGGCTGATCCGGCTTGCCGCATTCCAGGGTCACCGCCGGGCAGAAGCGCCCGAAGGCCATGCTCTGCACCCCTTCTGGCTTGGTGAAATAGAGGACGGTGCGCCCAAACAAGGTGGCCAGGTGCAGGGTAGGGGCATCCAGGTAATTGACACAGGCGTAGTGGGGGTTGGTGCCCGTGTTGTTGTGGATATCGACGCTGGCAAAAACGCCCCGCTGCTGCATTTGCTGCAGGACGGCCTGGGCCATGGCGTGCTCGGGGGTGGAGCCGGGGCCCCAAATGCGGTTGTAGTCCGGTTGGCCATCTAGCCGCCGTTGCCGGTGGCGGGCAGCCTGCACGTTGCCAATGAAAAGGGAAAGAGAACGGGGCAATTCCCGCTGGGCGTGGTGGCGGAGGAGCTGCCGCACCGCCTGCCAACCGGTGGTTTCGTTGCCGTGCAGCAGGACGGACACAAACAGGGCGGGATCCCGTCGTCCCGGCAGATGGATGAGGGTTGGCCCACCCAATCGGTCGTAAAGCTGATGGGCCTCTAGATCCAGCAGTTGATCCGGTAAATGATCGAGGACGGTGAGCATGCTGTTTGGGCTAAGAGGCTCGATTCAAACTTCTGGCTTCCGGCCCTAGAGTGGGAGGGAGCGGGAGTCCAAATGAACCGTTTCGCTGCGGTAGCTCGGGTCGCGAAAGACCCTCTGAGCAAGAATCTGCCCGCTCGAAATTTGAGCAAGGGTCCACCCTGCCGCTGCGGTGGCCCACCGCTGGTGCAACTGGCTGTGGGGAGAGCCCTAGTTGAGATCCCAGGTGTGTACCGGTTGGCCTTGCCGCTGCCGTTCCCAGTAGGCACAGGTCAATTGTTGCATATCTTTACCATGCCGAGCCACGTAGCGGCGCTGCCAGGTGGCCCCATTCTGCCCCGACTCCACCCGGGCGCGGAGAATGCCCAGGTACTCCTGAATATCGGAGGGGGCCAGATCCAGTTGAACCAAACCCGCCTCTGCTTGGGGGATCAGCTCTTCCAGCAGCAATTGGCGCAGGGATCCCTGCCAACCCTTGAGCCAAGTGATGGGGGCCTCCAGGCCGAAGCGGGCAGCCGTGTAGAAATTGGCGCGGCACTGGGCAAAGCTCAGCTCCTGCTCGGGGGGGACGGGCTGGGATCCCAAGGCTTGTACCAGGCCAAAGTAGAAGGCCGCGTTGGCGATCATGTCGGGTAGGGTTGGGCCTGCCGCCGCCACCCGCTGTTCGATGCGCAGATGGGGAACCGGATCCAAGCCGATGAGGGGGCGGTTCCAGCGCCAGATGGTGCCGTTGTGGAGGCGCAAATGGGCCAGCTCCCAGGGAGAGGCGGCCAACGTTTGCGGCAGCACCACCGGGTAGCGATGCACATTTTCCCAAAACAGCTCCATCAGGGATCCCTGGACATACCCTTGCCCGAAGGTGACGCGGGGGTAGTGGGTGGGGGAGGGCGGGGGTGGCCCATCCAAAGCTTGCTCAAACAAAGGGATGCGGGTTTCTGCCCACAGATCGTGCCCGAACAGGTAGGGGGAATTGGCCGCCAGCGCCACCAAAGGGGCCGAGGCGATGAGAGAAGCGTTGAAGTAGCGGGCTGCCTGGTGGGGGGCCACCTGCAGATGGATTTGGAAAGAGGTGGTTGCCGCTTCCAGCATGATGTCCGGGTGGGTAACCCGCAACCGCCCAGCCGGTCCTTCGATATCTAGCCCCAGGGAAGGGATCGCTTGGGATTGCTCACGCCGGTGCAAGTTCAGGATCTGCTCGTTGAGGGCCAGGTAACGCTTGCGGGGCGAGATCATCTTCAGGGTCAATTGCCGTTGCTGCACCGTAGGCAAGATGCCAATCATCATCAACCCCGCCTGCAGGTATTCAGCCACTTGGCAACAGCGATCCCACGTTTGGCCCAGCTCTTGCTGAAACTGCCGCAGAGCCAAGCCGGTCAAAACTTGGGGCCGGCTGTTGATCTCCACGTTAAACTGGGCCAGTTCCGGCACCACCAGCGGATCGTTCACCGCTTCCAGGTAGGCTGAGTTGATCGGGGCCGGATCCCCCTGAGGGGTGACCAGCCACGCCTCCAGCTCAAACCCGCCCACCGGGGATCCCTGGGCAAAGGGCCGGCAGGCGGGATCCAGCCCCGGCGCACCGGCCAACCAGCGCTCCAGCAAATCCGTCTCTTGCCGGAGTTGAGCGGCGAACTTGGCAAAGTCTTCGGCGCCAAAGCTGAGGCAGGCAATCTCCTGGCCCATCGAGAGAACTCCGCAGAGGGCATGACACCACTGTACTGTCCTTCTCAGGGTCTTCAGCTCTCCAGGAGAAAAATATGGGCAGGCATCGTCCAGGGATCCAACTTGATGTAGTTGGTGGATCCCTGCCAGGAATACTGCTGGCCGTCCAACAGATCGGTCAGCTTAAAGGTTTGCCAATGCTCCAAATCCAGAGCCCCCAAGTTGAGGGTGACCCAGCCGGACTGAATGTGGAAAGGATCCAAATTCACTGCCACCAAAATGCGGTTATCGCCACTGAAGGTGCGCTTGGAATAGCAAATCAGGGCCTCGTTGTCGGTGGGATGAAACACCAAGCTCCAGTCGCTCTGCAGGGCCGGGTTTTGTCGCCGGATCCGGTTCACCTGCTGGATCAAAGGCCGCAAGTTATCCGGGGCATCCAGATCCCAGTGGCGGATTTGATATTTTTCCGAGTCCAGATATTCTTCGCTGCCGGGACGGAGCGGGCGGTTTTCGCAGAGTTCAAAAGCCGGGCCATAGATGCCGTAGCTGGCCCCGAGGGTAGCCGCGAGGATCAAACGCAGCATAAAAGCCGGGCGACCCCCCTTTTGCAAAAACTCGTTCAAAATATCGGGCGTATTGGGCCACAGGTTGGGGCGATAGTACTCCCGCATTGAGCTTTGGGTGAGCTCGGTGAAATACTCGGTCAGGCCCCACTTGTCGTTGCGCCAAGTGAAATAGGTGTAGGACTGGGTAAAGCCCAGCTTGGCCAGCGATTTCATCAGTTTTGGGCGAGTGAACGCTTCGGACAGAAAGATCGTCTCCGGGTGCTTGGCTTTGATCTGACCAATACACCACTCCCAAAAGCCGAATGCCTTGGTGTGGGGGTTATCCACCCGGAAGATCTTGACCCCCTGGTCAATCCAGTATTCGATCACACCTTTCAATTCTTCCCAAAGGGCTTGCCAGTTTTCTGTTTCAAAGTTGAGGGGATAGATATCCTGATACTTTTTGGGCGGGTTCTCCGCATATTGAATGCTGCCATCGGGCCGCTTTTTAAACCATTCCGGGTGCTCTTTTACATAGGGGTGATCCGGAGAGCATTGAAAGGCAATATCCAGGGCGATGTCGATGTGGAACCGTTTGGCTTCCGCCACCAGATGATGAAAGTCGGCCAGGGATCCCAATTGGGGGTGAATGGCTTTGTGCCCGCCTTCCAGCCCGCCGATGGCCCAGGGAGAACCCACGTCCTCTGGCTCGGCGGTCATGGCATTGTTTTTGCCCTTGCGAAAGGTGCGCCCAATGGGATGGATGGGGGGCAGGTAAAGCACATCAAAGCCCATTTCCGCAATCAGCGGCAGCCGCGCGACCACATCTCGGAAGGTGCCGTGGGTGTGTTCGTTGGGGCCACAGGAGCGGGGAAACAGCTCGTACCAGGCACTGAAGCGGGCTTTGACCGGATCCACCCAAACCCGCCGCTCTGGGTAGGTGCTGACAAAAGGGCGCTCGCCGTAAACCTGCATCAGGGATCCCAACGTGGGGGATAGGGCTGCTTCTATGGCGGGATCCCCCCCTTGGCGGAGTGTTTGGGCGTAGTTGCGCAGCTTTGCCTGCAGAGAGTGCTCCGCGCCGCCACCGCGATCGCCGCTTTGCTGTTGGGCGGCCCGCTCGATCAGCTCGGCCCCGATCAGCAGCTCCACAGAAACATCCTGCTCGGCCTCCACCCGCTTGTACAGATCCTGCTGCCAGGTTTTGAAGGGATCCACCCAGGCCAAAATCCGGTAAGAAGCTTGGCCGATCTGAGTGACCTGAAATTGGGCCCGCCAGCGGTCGTTGCCGATGGGATCCATGAAGATCTCCTGCCAACCCTCTGCACCGGCCTCGCGAAAACAGAGCACCGCCGAGAGCTGATCGTGGCCGTCGGCGAAGATGTCCGCTTCCACCACCACATACTCTCCCACCGTCCGCTTGATGGCGTAGCGCCCGCCGTCGATTTCCGGTGTCACCGCCTCGATGATGACGCGCTGCCGACCCTCTACTGGCCACATAGGATCCACCCTCTGTTTGTCTCCTGCCTGTTCGCAGACTGGCTACTCTCCACCCTCTGGTCAGGAAGGCTTGTCCGCCCCCCACGATACCCAGTTATTCAGGACTCCGTCCCGCCAGCGCGACTAGCCAGCCGTTACCGATACATCTTCAATGCGCAGAGCAGGAAAAGCCGTGCTGCCGTTGAAAACGGTCACCTCTTGTGAGATGGCGGAGATATTACGCAAACAATCGTAGAGATTGCCGGCAATGGTGGTCTCCAGGATGGGGCGTTTTTCGCCGCCTTTGACCAAGAAGCCCCCTTTCACCACCCCGGAAAAGTCGCCGGTGATGGGGTTGCTGCTGCCGGAAAGACGGGTGACAATAATGCCCCGCTCCATGGCATACAGCTCAGACAGGGGGGTTGTCCCCGGCGCCACTCTCAAACAAGCTGGCCCCACCCCCGGCAGGCTGCCCGCCCCCCCTGTGGCATGGCCGTTGGACGGGATCCCGGCAGCGCGAGCTTCGTAGCTGTTGTACATGAAGTTGCAGAGGATCCCTTCGTGAACCAAGGGGGTGATTTGGCGAGGGATCCCTTCGCGGTCGAAGGGCTCAATGGGGTAGCCGGGCAGGCCCAGGCCTTCAGAAACCACGGTGAGCAACGGGCTGGCGATCCGGGATCCCATTTTTTGCGCCAGAGGGCTTTTGCCTTTGCGCACCGCATCTGCCCCCAAGACAAAGAGGAGATCCCCCAGGAAGTCCTCCACCACATCTGGAGGGAGAATGATAGGGCCGCGAAAGCTCTCCCCTTCGGTAGCCCCCAGCGCCCCCACACATTTTTGGACAAAGCGATCAAAAGCCCGCTCCAGCGTTGGGATGAGATCGGCCCGCTTCTGGACGCTGTCGCCGTCGTAGGCAAAGCTGCCCACCTCGTCCCCATCAATGGCCATGCCAAAGAGGGAGCCCCCCGCTTCCACGCTGTGATGGTTGGCGCGGATGCCGGTGGAAGAGGCGATAGCCAGGGTCTCTTCCTCAACGCTGAGGGAGCCGCTGTCGATGGTGATGCGAGGGTCTTTGGATCGCACCCACTCCAGCAATTGGGATCCCAACTGGGTCAGGGTGGCGGCATCCAGTTCCAGCAGCCCCGGATCAAGGGCAAAGGGCACCTGGGGCAGAGGTTGGGGCTCCGGCAGCCCGTTGAGGGGATCCGCCGGCGAAGCCTTGGCCATGGCTACAGCCTCAGCCGCCGTCTCGGCCAGCTCTTCCGGGCGGTTGGAGGTGGCAAAGCCCAGCCTGCCGTCGCAGAAAACCCGGATGCCGAACAGGGTCTCGCTGCTGCTGCGGGCCAGGTTGAGGTCATTTTTCTCAAAAGTGACTTCCGTTTCCCGGCCTGAGTTGGCAAACACTTCTGCCTGGTCGGCTCCAGCAGCCAATGCCTTGTGTACACCCTGTTCACAAAGATCCAGCAGGTTTTCCGGGGAAATGATGGAGCTGGGCATAAAAGTGAGATGGCAAGAGGACAGTCCTATTATCGGCCATGGCTCAGAGCTACTTTTCCCTGACCCCCTGCCGTCTATGGAGTCCCAGCACCCACCCCTTCGTCCAACAACGTCACTCTGGTGCGCACCTTCCGGCCCGCTCCCCCTGGGCAACAATCAGCAGAGAGCTACCCACAGGGATTCCACCCTGCAGCAGCAAACAAAGGGGCTGAGATCAAAAGGGATCCCTCGTGGCGCTTTGACCCCACTTGCCGCTTGTCCTTAGCGGCCTGCCGGGTGCAGGAACCCTAGAATGGAAGTTAAGCCTACTTGCCGTGAGTGCCCATGAGCCTTTTGCCCACTTCCGCTGCTCCCCTAGCCATTGCTCCGACAGCAGCCAAGCCAAGGCGACTGGACTTCGAGGTGGTGATTGCCGGAGCTGGGATGGTGGGATCCACCTTGGCAGCCGCTTTGGGTCAGGCCGGAATCCGTGTTGGGCTGATCGAGGGGCGGGATCTCTCGCAGGGGGTGGGGCCCGATGGCCGAGCCAGCGCTTTGGCTCTGGGGACAGCCCGCATTCTGCAGCGAATTGGGGTGTGGCCCCTCATGGAAGCCTGGGGAGTTTCTCCCATTCACCGCATTCAGGTCTCTGATGGGGAAAGCCCCTGGATGGCTCAGTTGTGCCGCGAAACGCTCCAAGCGCCGGCCCTGGGCTACGTCGTGGAAAATCAAATCACCCAAAAGGCCCTGTTGCAGCGCATTCGCGAGTGCCCTTCGGTAACGCTTTTCAGCCCCGCCCAGGTGCAAAGTTTCTCCCCTGCAGCAGATCACCTGCGGGTAGAGCTGCTGGCCCAGGAGGGATCCCGGCAAACCCTGCGGGCTGCTTTGCTGGTGGTTGCAGATGGGGCCCGTTCGCGGCTGCGGGAACAGGCTGGGATCCCGTTATCCTGCTGGGGCTATGGGCAGGTGTGCATCGTTTCCACCCTCACCCATGAGCATCCTCACCAGCAGGTGGCCTACGAGCGCTTTCAGGCCAGCGGCCCCTTCGCCATTTTGCCCACCCCCGATCCCCATCGCAGTTGTGTCGTCTGGACAGTTCGCCAAGCGGATCGAGATTGGCTGATGGGCTTATCTGAGGCTGAGTTTCTGCAGGCCATCCGGCCTTGGTTTGGATCCCAGTTGGGAGCGTTGCTGGCCGCCTCTCCCAGAGCCTGTTATGAGCCACAGCGGGCCCATGCCCAAACCTATATCGGATCCCGGCTGGCTTTGGTGGGGGATGCTGCCCATACCACCCATCCGCTGGGGGGGCAGGGAGCGAATCTGGGCATGCGGGATGTGGCGGCCTTGGCTGCCCTGTTGATCGAAGCCAAAATGGCGGGCCGGGATCCCGGCGATCCGGCTTTGTTAAAAGCCTACGAGCGCTGTCGCCGCCCAGAAAATGCGCTGGTTCTTTTTGCAACCGATGCTGCCAATCGCCTCTTTTCCAACCGAAGCTGGCCGTTGCTGGTCTTGCGTCGCCTGGGCCTGTGGGGACTGGAGGTTTTGCCGCTGCTCAAGCCTGCTTTGATGCGCCAAGCAATGGGGATCCGCCCCCACCAACCCCAACTGCAGCAGCTCCCTTTCCCTGCACCCCCGGAACCTCTGGCTACGCCTGTCTAGATCCGGCCAAACTGTTGAGAGCTGGGCCCAGATCCTCGCCCGCCGCCTTTGTCCCCAGCAGACCAAGCGCTCCACAGGGATCAAGGCTGCTCCAGGGGTAAGTCTGAAAACAGCAATGGGGCAATATTGGCCGCCTGGTTGATCGGGATCTCGTCGTTGACGGCATACTGATAAAACTGATCCAAGCGCCGACACAAACCTTCTGGGGTCAAAGCCTGCACATTGGAGCTGATGATATAGCTTTGGGAAGGAGAGGCGCGAAACGCTTGAAAGGCTTTGCGACAAAAGTCCTGCTTGGCCTCCGGGTCTGCTTGTCGCCACTCTGGCCCCGTAAGTTTGCCGGACAAAGTGGGGCCGGTTGCCGCTCCCAAGGGCAGGCCTGTTCCCAAGATTAGGCCAGCCAGGATCAGAAACAGAAGGCCCCCCTTCAAGACTGCCTGCCAGAAAGAGAACTGAAGCCGTTGCCGGTGCTGCTCCATGGTTGGATAGGCTGGAGTGGAAAGGGATCCCCTCGATCATACCGATCACACATACCGATCACAGGCGGATCTGAGGGAAACTCAGGATCTCGGCTGGCTTTGCCGCTCCCCTCGATCCCCGCTGCCGTCCTCAGGAATGGCCGGAAAGCTGGGTCCCTTTCATCCCTTACCCGCTCGCACCCTCCGTCCCGTGGCTCGCAACAAACCCCGTCGGAAACAGCCTTTCCCGCATCTCCTCGGCTCCAAATGGACTTCCGTTCAGCCTGTTCTGGGTTGGCGACATTTTCAGGTCACCGCTCGCCAACAAGGGGAAGGAGGGCTGGTGTTTGCCGAGCTCAGAGCCGTCTGCGATCCCCAGGTGCGCCTCTGGGTCAACGCGGCCACCCTGAAGAACCGGGATCTTTGGCAGCCGGGCTGGACGCCTCTCGAAGACGGGATCCCCTGTGGGCGGCAGGATCCCCTTCTGGACAGGGCTGGGGGATAGTTTCTCTCAAGCTGGGGCTCAGGGATCGATTAGGAGCATCTCTCTAGTGTGGTGTTTTAATTCAGAAGCTTGAGGAGAAGAAAGCGGGATGGCCAGATGTGACGTTTGCGGAAAAGATCTTATCTTAGCTACAGCGATTATCAGTGGGCCAAGCGCTGCGCCAATCCCTACGGGAAGTCTCACCTCATCTGCTTCGACTGCTACAGTGGTTCGTCTTGTCCCATCTGCTATTCCCCTCTGGAGCCGGCAGAATAGAAAGAGGCGTTCTCAAAAGCTGCTTGTCGGTTACTCGACTCCCATCCCCCTAGCTCCTCGGAGGGGGCGATGGTCGACAAGGGTCTCGATGGTTTTCCCAAGGGAGCCGGAAAAGTGCGCATTGGCCAGGGCTACGACATCCACCGCCTCGTCGAGGGGCGCCCCCTGATCCTGGGCGGGATCCGGATCCCTTACGAAAAGGGGCTATTGGGCCATAGCGACGCCGATGTCCTCACCCACGCCATCATGGATGCTCTCCTGGGGGCTGCCGCTCTGCGGGATATTGGCTACTACTTCCCCCCTGAAGAAGAGCGTTGGAAAGGGGCAGACAGCATCCTTTTACTACAGCAAGTGGTGCAGCTGGTGGGCCAAGAGGGCTGGTGCGTTGCCAATGTAGACAGTGTGGTGGTGGCGGAGCAGCCCAAACTCAAACCTCACATCCCCGCCATGCAGGCCCGCCTGGCAGAGGCGATGCAGATCTCCCCCAAGCAAGTGGGGGTCAAGGCTACTACTAACGAAAAACTGGGCCCCATAGGTCAGGGAGAGGCCATTGCTGCCTTCGCAGTAGCCCTGTTGCTGGAACAGAGAGGACAAGCTTCCTCTGACCTTCCCATCAGAATCTGAAAAGAACCTGGTCACCCCACTGCCTGAGCTGCCAAACTGGCAAGCAATCGCTCCCTCAAAAACGCAGAATCTGCCCAAGTCGCAGTCAAACCACCCATTACCTGGATCCCCAATTTTCCCTCTGGGAAAGGGGCCGGGAGGGGGGCTACTCCTCTAGGAGAAGGGCTGGGGGTGAGGGCCTCAGCAGCGCGGAGCGCTTGGGCCACAGGGCGCGGGATGCGGGCGAGCCGTCCCAAACTTGCTTGGAACAACGACTTGGCAAAAGAAATGGCGGGCCAAAGCAACACCTCGGCAAACCGACTCAGGAGGAACCTTTTTGTCTCTCTGCTAGGGATCCTCCTGCTCTGGCTTGGTGCCTGTGCTGCCCCTGCCCGCCCGCCCCATTTGATCGCCACAGTGACTTCAGATCCCAAAACCTTCAACACCTATTTGGCCGCCGAAAGCTCTAGCCGCGACGCTATCGCCTACCTAGAGGCGGGCTTGGTCACCTTGGATGAGGATACCCTCTTGCCCAAACCGGAGCTGGCGGAAGGCTGGGAAGTGTCTGAGGACGGCTTGCGCTATGTCTTTACCTTGCGGGAAGGGCTGCGCTGGTCGGATGGAGAGCCCCTGACGGCAGCAGATGTGGACTTTACCTTCAACCGCATCATCTTCGACGAGCGGATCCCGACTTCCTCGCGGGACGTGAAGCGAATTGGGGAAGCTGGAGCACTGCCTCAGGTGCGGGCCCTGGACGAGCGGCGGATTGAGTTCGTTTTGCCGGAGCCCTTCGCTCCCTTTCTGCTGCAGGCCGGATCCCCTATTTTGCCCAAGCACATCCTCGAGCCCACTGTCGAGCAGTTGGACAGCCGGGGCAACCCCCTTTTCTTGCAAACCTGGGGTATCGACACGCCGGTGCAGGAGTTGGTGGGGGCCGGCCCCTATATCTTGCAGGAATACACCCCCGGCCAGCGGCTGGTGTACCGGCCCAACCCCTATTACTGGAAAGGGGAAGGGATCCCGCGCATTGAACGGGTAATCCTGCGCATTGTGGACTCAGAGGACACCGCGCTGCTGCAGTTTCGCTCCGGCGAGACCGACGTGTTTTCGGTGCGGGGGAGAGATTTTCAGCTCTTGAAGCGGGAAGAAGAACGGGATCAGTTCACCATCTACAATCTCGGCCAGACTTTGAACAACAATTTCTTTGCCTTCAACCTCAGCCGAGCCCGCGATCCCCAGACCGGGCGGCCCTTTGT
Source organism: Synechococcus sp. W55.1 (assembly GCF_047461655.1). Classification (NCBI taxonomy): domain Bacteria; kingdom Bacillati; phylum Cyanobacteriota; class Cyanophyceae; order Synechococcales; family Synechococcaceae; genus Synechococcus; species Synechococcus sp. W55.1. Next base: position 70,288 of record NZ_JANSHN010000012.1, on the reverse strand, counting down.
GGATCCCGTCAAAAGTCGCTGGTTCAACGATTTGAACTTCCGCCGGGCGGTGGCCCACGCCATGAACCGGCAGTTTTACGTCGATAGCGTTCTGCAAGGGTTGGGCGAGATCCAGCACTCGGTTTTCTCCCCCGCCAGCCCTTTCTACCTCAGCCCCGAAGAGGGCTTGCCCACCTACGACTACAACCCTGAAAAAGCGCGGCAACTGCTCCTCGATGCCGGATACACCTATGATGCGGAGGGCCACCTGCGGGATTCCGAGGGCAACCGCGTCCGTTTTACCCTGCTGACTAACGCTGGCAACAATCAGCGAGAGGCCACCGGCGCGTTGATCAAAGCCGACCTGGAGCGGATCGGCATCACCGTCGATTTTACTCCCATCGCCTTCAACACCCTGGTGCAGCGCACCGATAGGCGCGATTGGGAAACCCTGTTGCTGGGCTTTGGCGGCGGCGGTACCGAACCCAACAACGGCTCCAACATCTGGCGCAGCGATGGCCGTTTGCACCTCTTCAATCTGGGAGATTTGCCCGGTAACCCGGCAGAAGGGGTTGAGGTCAGCGATTGGGAACGGGAGATCGACCGCATCTTTATCGAAGGGGTGCGGGAGCTAGACTTTGAAAAGCGCAAGGCCCTCTACGACCGGTTTCAAATCATCATCCAGGAACAGCTGCCCCAAATTGGCACTTTCAACCCCCTGGTTCTCTCAGCCCTGCGCAACCGCATTCAAGGGGTGGATCCCCGACCCATTCTGGGGCCATTGTGGAATTTGGATCAGCTCTACATTCAAGAGTAGAACTTCTGATGATGTGGGTGATGTGGGATAGGGAGAGGCTGTCTGAACTGTTGAGTTGTGTCCCTATCGCCACATTTGGCAGGTGAAACTTAGTTGTAGGTTGTGTTGCGGATGTCTTGAATTTTGCAACTATTTCACCGTCAACTCCACGTCCCCCGCACTCCTGAGAATGTTGATCCCCACTCCCCCCGCTTGTAAATAGAGGCCGATGTCCAGGGATCCCTGGCCCACCTGCACATTCTCAAGGATGACGTGGGGCAGCCACAGGGGCAGAGTGGGCTTGGTCAAATGCACCCGTTGGGCCAGCCCGTCGATCTCCAGCCCCAGACAAGCCTGCAGCAGCAAAAACACACTGGCCGCCGCCCAAGACTGGGGCAGACAGGCCACCGGATAAAGGGTGGGGCCCTCCCGCTGTCGCCGCCGAAAGCCACAAAACAGCTCAGGCAGCCGCTTCAGCTCCAGAAACTGGCTGGCATCGAACAGCGCTGTCAAGACCCGCACCGCTTCGCCCTTGAAGCCATAGCGAGATAAGCCTGCGGCAATCAAGGCATTGTCGTGGGGCCAGATGGAGCCATTGTGGTAGGACATGGGGTTGTAGCGCCCCTCTCCCTCCGGCACCGTGCGGATCCCCCAGCCGCTGAAGAAAGCTGGCTCCAGCAGTTGCCGGGCAATGCAGGCAGCATGCTCGGGATGGGCAATCCCCGAAAACAGACAGTGGCCCATGTTGGAGCTGCGCACCCGGCAGGGTTGCTTCTGGCCATCCAAAGCCAGGGCATAGCCCCCCAACTCTTCGCACCAGAAGTGATCCCAAAACTGCTGCTGCAGCTTTTCCGCTTGTTGTCGCAACTGGGCTGCTTGCTCTTGCCGCCCCAGCAGCTCGGCCATCTCTGCTGCCAACTGCTTAGCTTCGTAGGCATAGCCCTGCACCTCGCACAGGGCCAAGGGGGGTTCTGCCAGGGATCCGTCCGGGTAGAAGATGGCATCTTCAGAATCTTTCCAGCCCTGGTTGCGCAGGCCCCGCCGCGCCTTGCCGGCATACTCCAAAAAGCCGTCCCCGTCCGCATCCCCGTAAGTGTCCATCCAGTGCAGGGCTGCTTCGATGTTTGGCCAGAGCTGCCGCAACAGCTCTAGATCGCCGCTGCGGCGCACGTAGCGCCCTGCTAGCACCACAAACAAAGGGGTGGAGTCAATGCTGCCGAAATAATTGCCAAAGGGGATCTCGCGCGTCTTGGCCATCTCGCTGGAGCGCTGCTCATGCAGGATCTTGCCAGGCTCGGCATCGCGGCTGGGATCCACCTCCTGGGCCTGGTGGGCCGCCAGATACAGCAGCACCCCTCGGGCCAAGTCCGGGAACCACCAAAGAGTAGCCAAGGCGGTGATCAGGGCATCTCGCCCGAAGACCGTGGTAAACCAAGGCACCCCCGCATAGGGATAAAGCCCGTAGGGAGTGCGGGTGAGCATCATCAGCAGATCATCCCGTGAGGCGTTGAGCCAATCGTTAAACTGAGCATTGCCGGTGTCGATCCGGTGGGCTTGCGCCCGCAAGGAAGCCCTTTGCTCCCGCTCCGCCTGCAGAGCCTCCTGGTAGGTCAAAGGGGCAATCTCCTCCCCGCCGTAGCTGCAGATCACCCTCAGCTCCAAATCCCGTTCCTCCTGCGGGGCCAAAGGCACCCACCACTGCGCCAGCTTCTCCGACACTAGCTCCGGCGCCGGCAAAAATTGCAACTGGGTTTGCCGCTCCACTCCATCCAAGCCGCGGTAGCGGAGAACCACTCCCTCAGGGTTCACCTGGGCCGGCAGCACTTGACCCCGCTGGGCCCGTCGGATGCCCCGGATCTCAAAAATATCGGCAAAGTCCGCCTCAAAGCGCAGGGTAATCGGCACGCGAAACGGCTCCGAGCCGTAGTTGTGAATGCGAATGCGCTCGTAGGCTACGTTGTTCCACAGAAAAGTAGTCCGTAGAACATGCAGGGTATCTTGACCGATAAACTGCCCCTCTGAGGTGGTGAACTCCGGGTTGGTCAGATCCACCGCCAAAATATCTTTGTCTTCCCGCACCTCTGAACTGAGCAGCAGGAACTGCTTTCCCTGCAAGTCCAACACCCAGCGGGACAAAAAGCGGGTGTCGTCCCGGAAGAGGCCATGATCCCGGATGCCGAGGGGGCGCATGTTCCCTCGCCGGTCAAAGATGGCAAAGCAGTTGTCATGCTTGAGAACATGAGAGCGTGCCTCCACCCAAGAGGCGCTGGCCCGGATGTAGTACTGATCTTGAATTTGGATGATGTCTTCTGCCATCTCGATCTCTTGTTTTCGATTCTCATGCAACCGAAAGAGAGAGGGAGCAAGGTTCAGCTCAGATGGCGGCGATAGTCGACACCGCTTTCCAAGGGCCCTAATAGGCTAGGCTGCCGTCCTCGAGGCCAGTTGCCGCTCGTTTACCAGTTGGTGGTAGAGAGCCTCATAGTCCGACACCATCCTCTCCACGCTAAACCGCTCCTCAAACACCTGCCGCACCCCGGCTCGGCTTAGGGATCCCACCTTCTCTATTGCCGCCACCGCCTCTTCCACCGAATCGACAATAAAACCGGAGCGGCTATCGGCCATGACCTCCGGCACGGAGCCAAAGCGTGTGGCGATCACCGGCGTGCCACAGGCCATCGCCTCGATCATCACCAAGCCGAAAGGCTCGGGCCAGCGGATGGGAAACAGCACTGCATAGGCTTTGCCCAGGAACTCACTTTTCTCCTGCTCAGTAATTTCTCCCATGAGCTCCACGTTGGGATGGCGGCGGGCCAAGGGTTCAATTTGAGACTCATAGTACTGCCGATCCACAGGGTCGATTTTGATGGAAGCCTTGAGGGGCATCCCAGCCCGGACGGCAATTTCAATAGCCGTATCCAGCCCTTTCTCCGGCGAGACCCGACCCAAAAAGGCCAGATAATCCCCTGTTTCCGGGTAAAAAGAGTGGAGATCCAGAGGCAAGCCATGATAAACCGTCCCCAGCCATCGCGCCTGGGGCAAAGGCAGCCGCTGGGCGTTGGAGATGGAGACCACCGGAATGTCCTGAAACTCGGTGTAGAGGGGCTGCAGCTCCGGAATGTCCAGTCGCCCGTGTAGGGTGGCCAAAAAAGAAACCTGCGGGTGGCGACGGGCCAGGGCATAGGGATAGTAGTCGATGTGGCCGTGGATAATGTCAAACTCGTCGGCCATCTGAAAGGCTTTCTCGACCATCAAAACATGAGGAGCCACTGTGTCGATGGCCGTGGGATCCAAACGCAAAGCCCGCTCCCGAAAGGGGATGAGGCGAGCCTGGGTTTGGGAGTCGCCGCTGGCAAACAACGTCACCTCATGCCCCCGCCGCACCAGCTCTTCGGTGAGCCAAGACACAACCCGCTCAGTGCCGCCGTAGAGCTTGGGGGGCACACTCTCATGCAAAGGGGCAATCTGAGCAATGCGCATAGCCATCCTCCACACCAAATCATCACCGCTCAGGGCTGTCTGCCAGACCGGGCTCACTGGCATTTCCGGCTGCTCCTAGGGAGAGCTTCTCACCCACGCCATGAGCTGCAACGTTCTTCAAGGGCAAAGCCAGGCCCAACCTTTATCGTAGCCAGCCAAGCCTGTTGGATGGGTCTTGTCGGAAAGCGTCTCATTTTCTGGCCTGACAGTTTTTGTCCAGAGGGGAAGGGGCTACACCTCACCGGCGCGTTCGCGCAAGCGTCGCGTAGCGATAACGAGCTATGCCCAGTTGCTGCCGGGGAGGCTGCTGGAGCCGGCCATAATGGGGAAACGCCATCCTAGCTGTGGCGGACATCCTTTGCGAGAGCTTGCCTGCATCCATGCTGGAACACGACATTGTCATCATCGGGGGAGGGCTGGCCGGTTGCCGAGCGGCTTTGGAGGTTATGCGACGGGATCCCAGCCTCGACCTGGCCTTGGTGTCCAAAACCCATCCCATTCGCAGCCACTCGGTAGCAGCCCAAGGGGGCATTGCCGCCGCCTTACAAAATGTTGATCCGCAAGATTCCTGGGAGGCTCATGCCTTCGATACCGTCAAGGGATCCGACTACCTAGCGGATCAAGATGCGGTGGAGATTCTAGCCCGGGAAGCCCCTGAGGTGATCATTGACCTGGAACACCTGGGGGTCTTGTTCTCCCGCCTGCCGGATGGCCGCATTGCCCAGCGGGCCTTTGGGGGACACAGCCACCCGCGCACCTGCTATGCCGCCGACAAAACTGGGCAAGCCATTTTACACGAGTTGGTGAGCAACCTCAAGCGCTTTGGGGTCAAACTCTACAGCGAATGGTATGTGCTGGATCTGATCCTGGCAGAAAACCAAGTCCAGGGCGTGGTGATGTTGGAGCAGGCCAGCGGACGGCTGGAGGTGGTGCGGGCCAAGGCGGTTATGTTGGCTACAGGCGGCTATGGGCGCATCTACAACTCCACTTCCAACGACTTTGCTTCCACCGGCGATGGCATGGCGATGGTGGCGCGGGCCGGCCTGCCTCTGCAAGATATGGAGTTTGTGCAGTTTCATCCCACGGGCCTGTATCCGGTGGGGGTGTTGATCTCAGAGGCAGTGCGCGGAGAGGGGGCCTATCTGATCAATGGGAAGGGGGAGCGCTTCATGGCCGCCTATGCCCCCAGCCAGATGGAATTGGCCCCACGGGACATCACCTCGCGGGCGATTGTTACGGAGGTGCGGGCCGGGCGCGGTATTGACGGCAAAGATTTTGTCTACTTAGACCTGCGGCATCTGGGGGCAGAAAAGATCCACACTCGGCTGCCCTTCTGTTGGGAGGAGGCCCATCGCCACTTGGGCATCGATGCGGTTGTCGATCCCATTCCAGTGCGACCGACGGTGCACTACTGCATGGGCGGGATCCCGGTGACGGTGGAGGGGCAGGTACTGCGGGATGCCCAAACCCGTGTGGAAGGGCTGTTCGCTGCCGGTGAAACGGCCTGTGTTTCGGTGCATGGGGCTAATCGGCTGGGCAGCAACTCTCTCCTGGAGTGCGTTGTTTTCGGGCGGCGCACAGGGGCAGCCATGGTAGAGGCCGTCAGAGGTCGAGCCTTGCCGAAAGTGGACGAGGGATCCCTACTCAAACAGGCCGCCAGCCGGATTGCCGGGCTCCTGGAACGATCAGGGAAGAGCCGCATTGATCAGGTGCGGCGGCAATTTCAAGATTGCATGACCGAGCATTGCGGCGTCTACCGCACCGAATCGGTTCTCCAAGAAGGGATCCAAAAATGGCAGCAGATCCGCCAGCGTTACGAGCAGGATTTGCGCTTGGACGATCGGGGCAAGGTGTGGAACACCGAGCTGATCGAAGCGCTGGAGCTGGACAACCTCATGACGGTGGGGGCTTTGATCCTCGCCAGCGCCCTGGAACGGCGGGAAAGCCGTGGCTCCCACGCGCGGGAAGATTACCCCCAACGGGATGATCAACGGTTTTTACAACACACCTTGGCTGCCTTTCGCGAGGGATCCCCTCAGATCAGCTATCGCCCCGTGGTGATCACCCGGTTTCCCCCTCAGGAGCGAAAATACTAACTTTCCAGAGGCCTCCCAGGCCGATTAGGATTGCTCTATCGTTCCCGTTAGCAGGATGGAGCCCCTTTCAAAATTATCCAATATCTAGGGATTCTATCTTCGCCAGCTTGAAATCTCGTCTACTGCCGGAGGGCCAGCCATGCAAGAAACCCTGGAGAAAGCAGCCGTCGCCCTGCAAGCGGAGCTGAATCTGGAGCCTTTTTGGATGCCCTTTACGGCCAATCGGCAATTTAAAGCCAACCCGCGCCTGTTGGTTGCCGCCCGAGACATGTACTACACCAGCCACGATGGCCGCCAAATCCTAGATGGGACTGCCGGGCTGTGGTGTGTGAATGCTGGCCACTGTCGTCCCCCGATTGTGGAAGCAATCCAACAGCAGGTGGCCCAACTGGACTACGCCCCAGCTTTTCAAATGGGCCATCCCAAAGCCTTTCAACTGGCAGAGCAGCTCATCCAGCTCACTCCTGCCGGACTGGATCACGTTTTTTTCACCAACTCTGGCTCTGAGGCGGTGGATACGGCCCTGAAAATGGCCATCGCCTACCATCGCTTACGCGGACAGGGATCCCGGCAGCGGCTGATTGGCCGGGAACGGGGCTACCACGGCGTTGGCTTTGGGGGCATCTCGGTCGGGGGCATCTCCAACAACCGCAAGTTTTTTGGCAGCCTCATTCCCGGAGTGGATCACCTGCCCCACACCCACAACCTGGAGCAAAACGCCTTTAGCCGCGGCCTGCCTCGCTGGGGATCCCACTTGGCAGAAGACTTGGAGCGGATCGTCGCTCTCCACGATGCCAGCACGATTGCAGCGGTGATCGTAGAGCCGGTTGCCGGTTCAACGGGGGTGTTGCTGCCGCCGGTGGGCTATTTGGAAAAGCTGCGGGCCATTTGCGACAAATACGGCATTCTGCTCATCTTCGATGAGGTGATCACCGGCTTTGGGCGTCTGGGATCCCCTTTTGCGGCCAATTACTTTGGGGTGGTGCCGGATCTGATTTGCTGTGCCAAGGGCCTCACCAATGGCACCATCCCGATGGGCGCAGTGATCGTCAAGCAAGAGATCTACAGCGCCTTCATGGAGGCTGCTGGTTCCGCTGATGACCTGCACCGTCCAGGGGACAACAGCAGGACGCTGTCCTGGAGCCCCATCGAGTTTTTCCACGGCTACACCTACTCCGGCCACCCAGTTGCCAGTGCCGCCGGCTTGGCTACCCTGAACCTGTATCGAGAAGAAGGCTTGTTCGAGCGGGCTGCCAACCTCGCTCCCCTCTGGGAGGAGGCTCTCCATTCCCTACGGGGCTTGCCTCATGTCATCGATGTGCGCAACCTCGGCTTGGTGGGGGCAATTGAATTGGAAGGGATCCCTGGCCGACCGACAGCGCGGGCTTTTGAAGCTTTTTTGCGCTGCTACGAACGTGGGGTATTGATTCGCACTACAGGTGATACCATTGCCCTTTCCCCGCCTTTGATCATCGAGGAAGCCCATATTGAACACCTGATCGCCACCCTGAAGCGAGTTCTTCAAGAGCTACCTTAGTCCTGAATCGACAAGAGAGACTGCCTGAGGGAGTTAGAAGCTTCTGGGGCTGGGCGTCGGCGAAGGACTGGGAGAGGGACTGGGTCTGGGCGAAGGGGATACCGAGGGAAAGGGATTGGGGGTGCCGGTCGGCGTTGGCGAGGGGGAGGGACTGGGCGCAGGCAACACCCGTAAAGGAGCTTTGGCCGAAGCAATTCGGCCCTGGGTATCCGCCACCATTGCCGTTACCTCATAATCCCCGGTGGGAGCAGAAGTGGGAATGGTGATGGGGATGGTGCCAATGCAGGCTCTGCTGTTGGGCTGACAGCCGACGGCAGCGGCAGTGAAATCAAAGGTGAGGGTGAGGGGGCTTTGTCGGATTTCCACCCGGAAGCTGATGCCGGCCCCCAAACCTGCAGGAGTCGTCACGGCCACCAGCACGTTGAAGGGTACCGTCTGTCGCGCGTCCGTCAGGGCCACCACGGCAATCGAAGGCGGCTCTGCTGCAAAGGAAGCAGTGGGAGAGGGGCTGGGAGTGGGGAAAGGATTCAAGAGGGGAGTGGGGGTCGGGGTAGGCAGAGGGGTGGGCGGCGGCGTAGGGACAGGACTGGGGATGAGGAAAGGAGTGGGCGTTGGAGCCACCACCGCTATCGGCGTGATGGTAACCGCAGGCTGTTCGCCGGCATCTTCTTGGCAAGCCACAAGTGACAACGACAGAAGAGCGGCTACACTGGCCCTTATTACAGAGGAGGCTGCTAACGTCCAGCTCTGACGGAACCTATGGGGCTGCTGTCTCATGGGGTTTGACTCCTCACAACACAAAGCTTTGGGATCCTGCCGGTTCTAGGAGAGCCGAGCCTTGGTGGTGTCCAACTCAAAAACTCGGCCAACCTGCTTCCTCAGCCGCAAAAGCAGGAGCGTCTCACACGCTGCTAACACTATAGATAGAGCATTAGTTTTTTGCAAACCCCATCTGTGGAATCTCCTTCGGGGGTGAAGCTAGACAGAGGGGAACGACCTGGGCCGAGTTAGACTGGTAAGCGTGACAGCAAGACGAGGATCCATGGCAGCAAGGGCGGGAGCAGAACCATCTTCTGGCTGTGGAGAAGCAGAGGGGCAGACTGCCGTTGGCGTTGATGCCCTGTACCCCTCAGAAAACATCAGCGGGGCGGGGTATGCCCGGGAAGAGCTGCAAGAGGCTTGCGGGGTCTTTGGCATCCTGGCTCCAGGAGAGGAGGTGGCCAAGCTGGCCTACTTTGGCCTATTTGCCTTGCAGCATCGCGGCCAAGAATCGGCAGGGATCGCCACTTTTGAGGGATCCTTTTGCCGGGTTCACAAGGCGATGGGCTTGGTCTCCCAGGTCTTCGATGAAGTGAACTTGGCCCAACTGACCGGGGATCTGGCGGTTGGTCACACCCGCTACTCCACCACTGGATCCAGCCGCGTGGCCAATGCTCAGCCGGTGATCGTGGAGACTCGCCTGGGGCCGCTGGCTCTGGCCCACAACGGCAATTTGGTCAATGCGGAAGAGCTGCGGAAGGAACTGGAGGCCGCCGACCGGCACCTAACCAGCAGCACCGACTCCGAGTGTATTGCCCACGCCATTGCCCAGGCGGTGAACCAAGGTCAAGATTGGATCGCGGCCACTTGCCAAGCTTTGCGCCGCTGTCAGGGGGCTTTTAGTCTGGTGATCGGCACGCCAGAGGGCCTGATCGGGGCACGGGATCCCTATGGGGTGCGTCCGCTGGTGTTGGGGCTTTTGAGCAGCAACCCCGCTCTGGATGAGCTGCTGCAGTCAGAGATGCTGGAGATCATCTGCAGCGACGGCACCCTCAGCCACCCCGAGGCCGAGCCGCTGCATTACGTGTTGGCTTCAGAAACCTGTGCTTTGGATATCATTGGGGCCGACCCTCTGCGGCAGGTGGAGCCGGGAGAGTTGGTGTGGATCAGCCGTCAGGGGCTGCAATCGGTGCGTTGGGCGGAGGCCACCCCCAAGTTGTGCATCTTCGAGATGATCTACTTCGCCCGCCCAGACAGTTGGATGCACGGGGAAAGCCTCTACTCCTACCGGGTGCGGCTGGGAGAACAACTGGCCAAGGAGGCTCCGGCAGAGGCCGACTGGGTGATCTCCGTTCCCGATTCCGGCACGCCGGCGGCCATTGGCTATGCTCGCCAGTCGGGGATCCCTTACACCGAAGGGCTGATCAAAAATCGCTACGTGGGCCGCACCTTTATTCAGCCCACCCAATCCATGCGGGAGCGGGGCATTCGCATGAAGCTCAACCCCCTGGAGGACGTGCTGCGGGGGAAGCGGATCGTGATTGTGGACGACTCAATTGTGCGGGGCACCACCAGCCAGAAAATCGTCAAGGCCCTGCGCCAGGCGGGGGCTACCCAGGTCCACATGCGCATTTCCAGCCCCCCGGTCACCCATCCCTGCTTCTACGGCATCGATACCGATAGCCAGGATCAGTTGATTGCTGCCCAGCATTCCGTAGAGGAAATCGCCGAGAAGATTGGAGTGGATTCTTTGGCCTACCTGAGCTGGGAAGGCATGCTGGCTGCTACGGGCCGGGATCCCAACTCGTTCTGCTCCGCTTGCTTTACCGGCCACTACCCCATCCCCATCCCGGAAGGGCTGAAGCGCTCCAAGCTGGCCCTGGAACTGGTGGCTACTGGCAAGAGCCGCCAGGCTGCTCAGGGATCCCCGCTAGACTGAGAAGAAGAATTGCTTGGGGCAAGCCATGACTTTTCGCCTACGCCAATTGGGGGATCCCATCCTGACGCAAGTGGCCGAGCCGGTGACGGAGTTCAAAACGCCGGCCTTGCAGGATCTTATAGAAGGTATGCTGGCTACCCTGAAAGAGGCGCAGGGGGTGGGCTTGGCTGCTCCTCAGGTGGGATCCCTGCTCCAAGTGCTGATCGTGGCCTCTCGTCCCAATCCCCGCTACCCGGAGGCGCCGCAAATGCAGCCTCTGGTGATGGTTAACCCCCGTCTGCTGGCTTGCAGTTCTGAACAGGTGCTGGGTTGGGAAGGCTGCTTGAGTGTGCCCAATTGCCGTGGTCTGGTGGCCCGCGCCCGCGAAGTGGAGGTGGAGTATTACACTCCAGAAGGCGTTCAGCAAAGGGTGGTCTGGCAGGATTTTCCGGCGCGGATCTTTCAGCACGAATACGATCACCTGATGGGTCGGGTGTTCCTGCAGCGGCAGCCTCGGCAACTGCTTACCGAAGCCCAGTACCAAGCACAGATTTTGGGTCAGCCCGCCTGAGGGATCCCACCATGCCCTACATGGTTATCTACGACGGCCTCTGCAACCTCTGTGCCACCGGCGTTCAGCTCTTGGAGCAACTGGATCGCGGACGGCAGTTTTGCTATGCCCCCATGCAAGATGCTTCTACCCTGGCCCAATGGGGGATCCCACCGGAGCAGGTGGAGCTGGGGATGATTCTCATCGATCTGGAGCACCCAGAGCGCCGCTGGCAGGGATCCGCTGCCATTGAACAAATTGCCGCCCTTTTGCCGAGCGGGGAGGTGTGGCTGGCTCTGTACCGCAACTTTCCTGGCTTGAAGGTTCTGGGGGATCGAGGCTACGAACAGATCCGGGATCACCGCTACGAGTGGTTTGGCCGCCGTAACACCTTGTATTTGTCTGCCTACCCTGCTTGTGTTGCCTGCCGGGATCCCTTGGCCGAGGCTGAGGGAAAAGCTGCAGCACCAGCCGCCGGCAAGGCAGAAGCAAGCCGATAGCCAAAATGGAAGTTCCCTCTTCCTCAGCTCGCTATCTTGGATCAGGGAATTTGAAAAAGGATTGAATTCCTGTATCAAAGGTTAACCTTTCTAAGGGAATTCCCTGAACTGGTCTTGACCCTCTCTAAGCCCATAGCAAGAATAGGAACAAAGCAGCCAAAGGGGGGATGAGGCGTGCCTACAGTTACTGATAAAGATCTGGGCAATATCGATTGCAGTTTAGAGATCCTCCAGCCGGTTTTGAGAGGCAAGGATCCCAGAAGCGCAAACGGCGCCATCAAATGTTTTAGCCATTACAACGGAAAAGGCAGAGAGCTTCTCCTCCAAACCCTAAACCAACCTCTGGATTGGGAAAAGCAGTTTGCTCTCTGGACAACCCTAATGGATTCGGGTGATCCCCAACTTATCCAAATCGCGAAAGCCTATCCGGTTACCCTTCGTCCGGTGGGAGATCTGGGGGCAAAATTGGAGGCTGGCGAGCGAGATTTCCGCTGGGCGGATTTGAGAAAGGCCAACCTCAGTCAGCGAGATCTGAGTGGGGCAGACTTGAGAGGAGCAAACCTAAACCGCGCGAGACTGAGCCAGGTGAATCTCAGCCATGCCAACCTGAGCGGAGCCAATCTAACTCAAGCAGACCTCAGCGGGGCCGATCTGAACGGAGCCAACCTGAGCGGAGCCAACCTCCTGGGCACCAACCTCATCGGCGCCAGCTTGCTGGGGGCCAACCTAACGGACGCCAACTTGAGGTGGGTTGTCATTTCTCCCAAAACGCAGATGGATCCCAAGTGGCACCTGGTGTGGACAATCATCAACGGCGTTGCCCAGGGGGAAAGCCTAGCCCAAGCCGACTTGAGCGGAGCCAACTTGGAGCGGGCCGACCTGAGGGGAAGAGACCTGACGCGAGCAAATCTCAGAGGGGCGAGGCTGGCCGCGGCCAACTTGAGAGGAGCCAACCTCAGCCAAGCCAACCTCAGCGAGGCCAACTTGGAGGGGGCCGACTTGACTCAGGCCAACCTGCGGGGAGCCAAGCTGGAGCTGGCGAACCTGCGCAGAGTTCTCGTCTCTTCTGAGACACAGCTGGATCCCAAGTGGCGCTTGGTGTGGGAGCTCGTCAACGGCCGTGCTCAGGAAAAAAAACTGAACCACGTTGACTTGAGCAGGGCTATTCTAGAGCGGGCCGACCTGAGGGGAAGAGACCTGACGCGAGCAAATCTCAAAGGGGCGAGGCTGGCCGCGGCCAACTTGAGAGGAGCCAACCTCAGCCAAGCCAACCTCAGCGAGGCCAACTTGGAGGGGGCCGACTTGACTCAGGCCAACCTGCGGGGAGCCAAGCTGGAGCTGGCGAACCTGCGCAGAGTTCTCGTCTCTTCTGAGACACAGCTGGATCCCAAGTGGCGCTTGGTGTGGGAGCTCGTCAACGGCCGTGCTCAGGCAAGAAACCTGATCTATGCCGACCTGAGCAGGGCCAATTTGAGCCAGGCTGACTTGAGCGGAGTCAAGCTTACAGGGGCGAGCTTGGTGGAGGCTGACCTGAGAGGAACTAACCTCAGCGGGGCAAATTTGAGGTGGGCAGAGTTGGGCAAAGCCAATCTGAGTCAGGCGGACTTGAGAGGCGCCAACCTCAGCCAGACCAATCTGAATAAGGCAAACCTGGAGGGAACCAACCTCTGTGGAGCCAGCCTGATCAAGGCTGAACTGGTCAGGGCCAAACTGGTGGGGGCCAAATTGGTCGGCGCCAAGCTCATTGGAGCCAACTTGAGCAAGGCCAGCTTAGTTGGCACCGACCTGAGGGAGGCTAACCTCATCGGCACCAACCTCAGCGAGGCCAAGCTGGGCAGGTCGGGTTTGAACTTGCTTGATGTCAATGCTCCCAGCCCTCTGCGCTACCTGAGCCAAACGGACTTGAGCGGGGCAGATCTGAGGAAAGCCAACCTGAGCCGGGCAGACCTTAGCCAAGTCAAGCTCATCGGAGCTAACCTAAGCCGAGCTTCCCTAAGCAGAGCCGATCTCAGCGGGGCTGACCTGAGCGCAGCTAGCCTCAACAAGGCCAAGCTAGGAGAAGCCAACCTAACCCAGACCAAGCTGGGCAGAGCCAAGTTACGTAACGCTTACCTCAGCGGTGCCGACCTCAGCGGGGCCAACCTGAGGGGGGCAGATCTGAAATTGGCCAACCTGCGACGCTCTATTCTTTCTCCAGAAACTCAGCTCGATGCCAAGTGGCATCTTGTGTGGGAACTGGTCAATGGTCGGCCCGACAACAGAAACCTGGAGGGAGCCGACTTAAGCGGAGCTAACTTGAACTGGATCGACTTGGGCGGAGTCAAGCTGGTCGGCGCCAATTTAAGCGGGGCCAACCTTATTGGAGCCAATCTCAGCGGGGCCGATCTCAGCCGAGCCAATCTCAGCGGGGCCGATCTCAGTTGGGCTGACCTGAGCTATGCCAACTTGGAAGGCTCCAACCTGGATCATGCCACTGTAGAAGGCGCAAACCTCAAAGGCGCAAGACTTGATTTCAAGTGGAAATGGATCTGGCTGTCCCTCTGGCTTAAAGGTTTGGCGAGCATCTGGTTTGACCACCGCGATACCCTCTACCTACCTCCCCCAACTCCTGCAAAACGCTAGCGGGATCCCCTAGCTGACAACCCATGCTACTTGCCCCTAGCCGGCAGCTAAACTGCGGGGAGTCAACAGGAGAGGCGCTGTACTTAAGGGATCCCTTGACGACAGAGCATTAGCCCTAACTCGTTTTGCCCATCTCCAAGATCATCTCCGCCATACTTATGCCTTGCGCCTCTGGAACCCCTATTTACAGGCACCGGATTTCTTTCCTTTATTCAAAAGCGGCACGGCCTATCCTGCCACTCTTGAGCTGCCGCCGCTTCAAGCCAATAAGAATGGGCAAAGCCACATTCACCTGGTGATTGGCGAAATCGCTGAAGAGGGGTCAACCGAGGTTGTCTGTACTTCCAGCGGTAAAGTCAGCGAAGGGGATATTGATCTCGTTTTGGAAGAGAAAAAACAATACATCCGCCAAACTGAAATCCTGGAGTTTTACAATCCCTCTGAGACTCTGCAAAACGTCGGTGGCCTGGAAAACCTCAAAGCCTGGATTAGGGGGCGCCGCAACAGCTTCAGTGTTCAGGCCCATGCCTATGGCCTGCCGAGTCCCAAAGGAGTTTTGCTGGTTGGCATTCAGGGCACCGGCAAATCCCTATGTGCCAAAACCATCGCCCGCGAGTGGCGGATGCCTCTGCTCAAGCTGGATGTGGGACGATTGTTTGGAGGCATTGTCGGCGAAAGTGAAAGCCGCGTGCGCCAGATGATCCAAATTGCCGAGGCGATGGCTCCTTGTGTTTTGTGGATCGACGAGCTGGACAAAGCCTTTGGCGGTGTCAACAGCGAATTTTCCGGCGATTCGGGCACCAGCAAGCGCGTCTTCGGCAGCCTGATTACGTGGATGCAAGAAAAGACCAAGCCCGTTTTTATTGTCGCCACTGCCAATAATGTCCGCGTCTTGCCCGCTGAGCTGCTTCGCAAGGGGAGGTTTGATGAAATTTTCTTTGTTAACTTACCCAACCAAAAGGAGCGGGAAGAGATTTTTCGAGTCCATGTCCAACGGCTACGGTCCAACCGAGTACGAGACTTCTCCTATACTGAGCTGGCCATGGCTGCAGAAGATTTCAGCGGGGCGGAAATTGAACAGACCATTTACGATGCCATGCACATGGCCTTTAATCAGGATCCACCCCGCGAGTTCACCCAAGAAGATATCCTGACCGCCATTCGCCAAACGGTTCCTCTAGCTGCCATCGCTCGTGACCAAATTCAAAGCTTGAAAGAATGGGCTGCCGAGTCAGGAGCACGTACCGCTTCCCAAGATCAAAAGTTGATTCAGGAGCTACGGACCATCGTCCAGAAGAGAGGGTTAGGCTACATTGAAGTTGATAGTCCCCCATCCTTTTCCTCTCCACCTCCTGCCTAAGCTGTTTTGGTCGGCTCGTTCCGAGTTGTGGCAGCTCCGTGGAAGTAGGCTTGCAAGCATTTTTTCCTGCAAGACGCGGAAAAACTCCGGTTGCCGCTCCGCTTGAATTTGCTGCCTGTGGATTAGCCCCCGTTAAATCCGTCCGGGGAAGCCGCCGATTGATCTGAGCTGCTCAGGTGGCCCCTTGTTGGATTAACTTCCGGCAGCTCCCAGGCAGGGCACTGGGATCGGATCCCGCACGTTAGCGTGCAGGACCGATGGTTTTGCACTTTTCGTATCCTTGACTACAGATTTTTTGGTAGGATTGATCGTGTAGAGGTACTGGTATGTAGAGCAGCCTTATGAGTGCAATCGCTGAAATGAGGGGGACAAGTCTCCTGGCCCGCCATCGCCAAAACATAGCAGCCTCCCTGGCCCGTCGTTTGGAAGCAGCTAGGGCGGCCAACAACACCCGCTTGATGGAGCTGCTGAAACAAGAAGAGCGGCAGCTGGCAGCCGAGTACGGCGGCAGGGATCCCTTCTCTTCAGCGCTCTTCAGAGGACTGCGCCACCTTTGGCAGAGCCTGAAGGCAGTCTTGGCGGCCCGCGATGAACTGCGGGTGCGGCAGTGGGTAGATGGCAGCGGCATGGTCTGGTGGTCTGTCCAAGACCCAATCACGGGAGAGCGCCTGTGTACCCATTCCGAGGGGGAGCTCATGGAGTGGATCGAGAAGCACCAGCGAGAGGATTAGTCTTCGCGGCTAGGACTTGCCTGAGCACCAATAGCCAGTGTTTCCCCTGGCGCTTCGTGCGTGTCCCAGTCTTTCCAGCTTGGGGAGGAAGGGAACAAAAAGTTTCACGGCTAGGCCGGGGCAATGGCCACCTGAGAATCCAAATTGATAGGATTACGAAGACTCATCATCTGCTTTAGGGGCCCTGGGATGGTTTGGCAATTGTTGACTTGGCCGGCCCAAAGTTTGCTTTGGCTAGCAGAGCAGATCCAAGAACGCGCCGAAGCACAGCTGGATAGCAAAGAAAACCTGCAAAAAGAACTTACGGCCCTGCAAATTCAGCTAGATTTGGGAGAAATTGACGAAGAAACCTACGCCCGCCGAGAAGAGGAGATTTTATTGGCTCTGGAAGCCTTAACCCAAGCAGAAGGAGAAGCCGAAGCATAGAGTTCTGCCGGTGGGCCTGGAAGGGATCCCTCAGCATTGCAGGGGGGCAGAACATGGGAGAATGAGCTTCTGTACACCCCCGTCTTTCCTACCCTGGGCTGTTTTCAATGACTGAATCCCATGAAACCTTGGTGCTCCGCGACGAGCAAAACCAGCCTCTCAAGTGCGAGATCCTGCGGCAGGTGGTCATCGATGAGCAGACCTATGCCCTGGTAACTCCTGTTGATGCTGTGATTAAAGTGCTGGTTTGGGAAGGGGAAGAGGAACCCAGCCAAGCGGTGAACGGCGATGCCAACATGGAAGGGATCCTGGACGAGCCGGATCCCGAAGAGTTACAGGCTGCCCTGCCCACCATCCAGGCTGTCTTGGGGGAGTTGAACCTCACCTTGCAGCAAAATGGCTTCGACATCCTCACGGTTCAGGGGGAACTGCCCCCAGTCGAAGAGGAAGATGTGTTCGAGCTAGGCGAGAGCGAGGAAGATGCCCAGGAGTTTCAACTGCTAGCTACCTTTTTCTACCAAGAGAAGAAATACGGCATCTTTACTCCCCTCGATCCCGCTTTGCTCTACGCCGCTTTGCCCGACGAAGGGGATCCCTACCTGCTCACCCCCGATGAGCCGCCAGAGCTTTTTGATCAGCTCTATGCCCTGCTGCTGGATCTCGATGAGGAATGGGAAGACGGAGATGACGAAGAAGATGAAGACGAAGATTAGGCGGTCAACCCCTTCTGTTCTGCCGAGTTGGATACTCCTGCCCAGCCAGTCGCCTCGGCGGTGCGGAGCACCATAGGGATAGAGGTGGTGAAACTACCCGGTAAAACTTGCCCAGAGTTTTTCACCAGCCACTCCAGACCCGTCTCAACATCTGTCGGGGGCGTCGGATCTGCGGGCCAAGGGTCAGAATAAGCCAGCCTCAGACCAGCCGCCTGAGCATTGCGTAGCGAAGGAGCAACAGGGATGCAGCCGGTTGATTTAACCACCCTGCGTGCTGTGCTCGCCGATCTAACCCAGGCTAAGACAGGTCGGGATCCAGTGTTGCCTGCCCGCGTGGAATGGATCCAACAGACCGATCTGTGGACGGTGGTCATTGGCTTGCGCACCCTCACTGCCCGTCCCTGCCTGCTGTTGTGCTGGCATCCTCAGGCGGCCCGTCTCCACCTCTGTCAGCCTCCTCCCAAAGAGCCGGATGGCTTTCAATTTAGCCAGTTCCTCCAACGGCACCTGAAGGGTTTGGCTCTGACGGAGCTGGCTCTGCTGGAGGATTGGGAACGGGTGATTGACTTGCGCTTTGCCCCTCGGCCTGGGGATCCCCCTTATCGCCATCTCTACCTGGAGGTGATGGGCAAGCACAGCAATGCCATTTTGGTGGACGAGGCGGGCATGATCTTGGCCAGTGGCCATGGGGTAAGCGAGCGCCAATCGCGAATCCGTCCAGTGCAGCCGGGCCTGCCCTACGAGGCTCCTCCCGCCCTAACCGACCCGATCCCGCAGCGATCCGAGCCCTTTTCCTGGTGGCAAGAGCGCGTCGCCCTGATCCCTGGCCCCATCGGCCAACGGCTGTTGCGCTGTTATCGCGGCCTCAGTCGGCATTTGGTGGAAGCGATGTGCCATCAGGCTGGGATCCCGCCGCAAACCTCCACCGATCACCTCTCTGCCCGCGATTGGCAGGCACTGTTTGCCAGGTGGCAAGACTGGTTAACCCGTCTGGAAACAGGCCAGTTTGACCCAGCTCCCACTCCCCAGGGATACACCGTTCTCGGCTGGGCAAGCGGTGCCGTTCCCGTTAGCGGGACGGAGTCCCTGCAACAACCTTCTCGACTCAATCTGCACCAACTTCTGGAAGGCTACTACCAGGCTCAGCTTAACCGCGAACAGTTTGAGCGAGAGCGCCACCGTCTGCTGCAAAGGGTATCCACCCTGCTGAAAAAGCTCTATCAGCGGCGAGAGCAATTTGAGGCAATGCTGGCCGACTCCACCCAAGCGGAAGCCTCCAAGCAGGCTGCCGACTTGTTGATGGCCCACCTCCACCTCTGGCGGCCAGGGTTGCATCACATCGAGCTGCCGGATTTTGCCAGCGGCCAGACGGTCAAGATCCCTCTCGACCCCGAAAAAAATGCCATTCTCAATGCCCAAGCCTACTACCGCAAGCACCGCAAACAAAAACGGGCCCAGGATGCTATCCGGCCCCTACAAGAGGCGCTTGGCCAAGAGATCCTCTACCTCGAGCAGGTGGAAGCGTCTCTACAGCAGCTGGAAACCTATCGGGATCCCCAAGACTTGACCACCCTCAAGGAAATTGAGACCGAGCTGATTGAACAGCGCTACTTGGAGAGTCCCACTCGCAACAGCGGGACAGAGTCTCTGCGGGCGAGCTCAAAACATGCCTCACCGGCAACCTTCAACCCCCACCGCTTTACCAGCCCCAGTGGCTTCTCCATTTGGGTGGGGCGCAACAACCTGCAAAATGATCAGCTCACCTTTCGCGTGGCTCAGGAACACGATTGGTGGTTTCATGCCCAAGAGATCCCCGGCAGTCATGTGCTGCTGCGCTTGCCCCCCGGGGCTGTAGCAGAAAGCGAAGATCTGCAGGCGGCTGCTGATTTGGCGGCCCATTTCAGCCGCGGTCGCCTCAGCGAACAGGTGCCGGTAGTCTACACTCGCCCGAAACTGGTGTTCAAACCCAAGGGATCCCCGCCCGGCATGGTCGTTTACAAACAGGAGCAGGTGCTTTGGGGGCGGCCCAGCCATGCGCAGCTGCTCATTGCGTCAGCCCTTGGGCCACACTGACGCAACTGGTCACTTCGTTTCTGGCCAAGTGGGCAGGTTCGAGGCATTCAAGGGAGAACTTCGAGGGAGTAAGCGGCGCTGCGGCCATAGCGGCTGGGGTCGTACATTTCTTCTGCCAAAGCAGGAGCCACCTGGAATTGGCCGGGGATCTCCGGACGGAAGAGATAGACAAACTCATGGCGACCCTGCTTGAGCTCGGTGCTGAAAAAGGCCACGCGGTCATCCCGATTCTCTTGGCGGGTCCAAAACCAGTCCCACCAGTAGTCTGGGGCCAAGCCGGTGAACTCTCGCGGATCCTGGGAGGTGATCTCGGCGCCGCTGGGCAGGGGATCCTCGACCACCACGTAGTGGCTGTCCCGCTCGGCTTCCACCGTCAACCGGGCCAGGA
The DNA here is from genome assembly GCF_047461655.1 of Synechococcus sp. W55.1. Lineage (NCBI taxonomy): Bacteria > Bacillati > Cyanobacteriota > Cyanophyceae > Synechococcales > Synechococcaceae > Synechococcus > Synechococcus sp. W55.1. Next base: position 50,360 of record NZ_JANSHN010000012.1, on the reverse strand, counting down.
GGATTTCTCCGGCCCTTACTGTGTCGCCAGGGCGCAGCGGCTGCTCTCGGTAGCGGATCTCCCCGTTGGGTTGGAGCTGGGGCTGTAGGCGGAAGTAGCTGCGGCTCACCGCAAAGCCTTGGGCTTGAGAGGGCAGAGGGTTGGGGACGAAGGCTTCTCCCCTCAAGCTGTAGTAAAGGGGGCCGGGGCCGGACTTTTCCAGGCGCAGGCTGCTCAGGTTCCCCACTTCTGCGTCAACCCAATCCAGCCCATAGCGGGGATCCCCAGCGCCGGCCTGCCAGCGACCGAGAAGGGATCCGGTTGTCCCATCCAACACCCGCACCTCGCCGGGGCTGGGAAGCTGCTGCTGCTGGGCCTGGTAGTAGGCAGATAGGCCGAGGAGAGCATCGGCGGTGGCTTTGGTGGTGCGCCAGCGGTTGTTTTGCCGCTGCTGGAGAAGGGCCTCGGCAATCTGGGCAGCCCGGTCATCCTGCAAGCGAACGGCCAATTGCAAAAGCGGGCCGGCCACCTCCATGTCGTCGTAGGTGGAGCGCTCTTGGGTCGCACGAGTTGGAGCAGCCGGGATAAACCAGCGCCCTTGGGGATCCTGTTGCCGCCGCTCCAGAACCTCATCCAGGGCTGCCTGGGCAAGATCCCTCTGGCCCAGTTGCAGGGCGGCCAGCCCTCGGTAGGCCAGGCCAAAGGTGGAGAGCCGCTCCGGCGGCGGCAGGTCGGCAGTCACCAAGGCGGGATCCCAGAGGGCCAGGCTGTAGGCGACAAAAGCCTGCAGATCCGGGGAGAGGGCTTGTGGCTGGGCCAGTTGAGCGGCCAGATAGTCCAAGGCCTGCCGCACCTGCCAATCTTTGAGGGCATAGCCGGCGGCTTGGGCAAGATGATATCCCTGCAGGATGTATCCGGTCAGATAGGGGTTGCTCCGGTCATGGGCCCACCAGCCCCAGCCCCCATCGTAGTTCTGGGATCCCTCCAGCCGCTGCAAGCTGGATCGAAGCACTCGAGGCAGCCGCTCCAGGGTTTGCGAGCGCAGGTTCAAGCCCAACTGCTCGCTGACTTGGGCGACGGCTAGGGCGGGCAAGAAGCGACTCAGGGTTTGCTCGGTGCAGCCGTAGGGGAACTTCACCAGGTAATCCAGCGGCCCCAGCAGGGTTGCTGCCGGGCTAGCGGCCAGTTCCAGGTGAAGCTGCCGGGATCCCGGCACCCAGGTGGCGGGCCAATCCAGCGGCAACTCCAGACTGCCAGACTCCCCTTCACGCAAGCCAGACGGAGTTCCCAGTTGGCCCACTTGGGAGAAGCGATGCGCCGCCCCAAAGGGCTGGCTGGGGATCTGCAGTTGCAATGCATCTTTCAGCCCATTCCCTTCCGCCCAGACCCGCAGAGAGGTATCTCCGGCCCCCAGAACCTGGAGAGGCCATTCCACCCGCCCCGCTCCTTGGGCCGGCACGGTGAGGCGTTGTCGTTCCGGGCCTTGCAATTTCAAGATCCCACCGGCAGGAACAGGAACTTCCAGCCGCACCTCCACCGCTTGGGCTTGACCCGTGCGGTTTTGCACAATGGCCGCCAAGGTGAGCTGATCCCCCACCCGGAAAAAGCGGGGAGCGGCCAAGCGCACCAACAGGTCTTTGCTAACCGAGACCGTGGCAAGAGCGGATCCCACCTGGGTGTCGGCAGTGGCAGCGCGGGCGGTCAAGCGCCAGGTGGTCAGGTTGTCGGGCCAACGCACCTGTACCTGAGCCAGGCCATCGGCATTGGTGACCAGATCCGGGAACCAGGCGGCGGTATCGCGAAAGTCTTCCCGCACCTGTCCGGCCAGCTTGTCAGCACCGCCGGGATATTGCTGAGGGAAAGAGGTAGTGGTGGTAACTTGGTTGCCCTGGCGTCCGTAGAAGAAGCGGCGAATATCCGGGGTGAAGTCGGGTCGCAATAGGTAGAGGGCATTGTCCACAATCCCCAGACCCACCTCGGCGCTCACCGGCTGCCCTTGGGCATCGCGGGTGCGGATTTGGATTTGGGCGGTCTCGCCCGGTCGATAGTTGGGCTTATCGGTCTGCAGCTCCACCTGCAAAAAGCGATCCAAGGGGGAGACCCGCAGCAGGGCCTCGCTTTGGTACAGCCGCCGCTCTGGGCCGATGGCAGTGGCAGTGACGTAGAGATTGGGACGATAGTCGCCGCGGATGGGCAGCCGCAGCGTGGCCGTATGCCCCTGGAGACGCAGCACCTGCACCTGGTGCAGCCGGGATCCCTCAATGCCCACCAGCACCGCCACATCCGGCAGCGGCGAGACTATCAGGATCTGGGCCTCCTCCCCCACCTGGTAGATCTGCCGATCCGCCACCACCTCCAGGCTGGGCAGGGATCCCCAACTTTGTAGGGGGCTGCCCGGCTCCACCACCCAGAGATAGTCCACCTCCTGCACCCGTTCGCGCCAGCGGTGCAGAGCACTTTGACGGCGGGGATCCCATGCCGTCAACCGCACCCGGTAGTCTCCCGGCTCCAGGTCGGCGGGCAGGTGGAGGTCGAGGCTGCCTTCCCCGTTGACAATCTGAAAAGGTTGCCGCAGCAGGGTATCTTGCCGTTGGTAGGTGCTGCTCTTGGGATCCCAGCGCCAGCGCTCCAGGCTCAGCTCTCCGGTGGCGCTGACGGGGCGGCCATCGTAATCGCGGGCTTGCAGCCGGTAGGTGAGGGTATTCCCCGGAGCCGGCAGATGGCGGTTCACTTCCGCAAACAGAGCAAATTCGCCAGCCGTGACCCAGGCCCGCGCCGATCCTGTTACCGTCCGGCGGCTGATATCGGTCACCTCCACCTCGATGCGCAGTTGCTGCACCTCTTGGGGGCCCCAGTAGCTGTCTTCTTCCCAGTCCAGATCGGCCAACAGGCGGGGTAGGTGAAAGACGGCACGCCCCTGGGCATCCGTCACCCCTTCTCCTTCCGCCACCAACTGGCCGTAGCCGCCGTAGTAGCCCTGCTCCTCTCCCAGGTCGTCGGCGAAATAGTCTTCCTCGGCAGAACGGGGCAACAGCCCATAGCGCAGGCTCCAGTCGGGGCTGCTGTAAACTCGGTAGCGGAGCTGGGCAGCGGCCACCGGCGCGCCGAAAAGATACTCGGCCTCCACCTGCACCTTCAGGGATCCCCCCCGCACCAGCCAAGGTCGATCGGGCACCACCGCCACCTCAAACTCCGGCTTGCGGTAGGCTTCCACCTGAAAAGAGGTGTATTCGCGGCTGGATCCCTGCGGCCCTGACACCTGCCACTCCAGGCCGTAGCTGCCCAGGGACGCTTCTTCTGGCAGTTGAAACTCCCCATGGACACTGCCAAAAGCATTGGTGGCCAGGGTTTGTTCGCTCAACACATCCCCGTTGGGGGCCGTAAGGGTCAGTTGCACTGCTTGTCCTGGGGGGGGCGGCGTGAGGCGGGTTTGCTCTCGCACCAGGGCGCGGAAATAGACGGTTTGGCCAGGACGGTAGAGGGGACGATCCGTGTAGGCGTAGATCCGGTGGGGCTGGTTCCAGCCATAGGCATAGCTGCGGGACAAAGCCTGCAGGGTGTTGTCGGCGCTGCGGCCATAGACCACCAGGGAAGAACCCTCTCTCGCCGGCAGGCCAAAGCGGGCCAGCCCTTCTGCATCGGTGGTGGCCGTCAAGGGATCCCCCCACTCCCCGAAAACTTGGATCTGGATCCCGGCCAGGGGACGCAGCTCCCGCAAATGCACCGCCTGCACCACCAACTGGCTGGCATCCTGCTTCTGGATGAGGCCGAGATCGCTCACCAAAAACCAATGGTCGAAACGGGGCAAGGGTGCAGCCGTTTGCGCCAGCGGCTCCCGGCCCTCCGCCTCCACCCAGTAGGCCCCCGGCGGCAGGATCCCCAGCTCCACAGTTTGGGCTGCCCACCCCTCTCCTGGCCGTCGCGGTACCGGCTGCTGCCAACTGCGCACAAGCTCCCGCCGCAGGGTGGGATACAGAGCCGGATCCAAGGATCCATAGCCGGCATCCGCCAAATCTCGCAAGAGAGGGGATCCCTGCAGCTCTGTCAGGGAAAAGCGATAGAGGCTGAGCTGCACCGAGCCCAGGCTGGTGGCCCGCCACTGCAGCCGCGCCGGTTCTGCGGTCGTAAACACCTGGCTGGTGCTGTAGAGATAGAGACCGGGGGGGACAAGCTGAGGGCGCAAGGTGGGGATCCGAACCGTTGCCCCCTCCCGCACCAGAACGGATCCCTCGCTGCCCACCGTTTCCAGGCCGCTCCCCTGCACCGTCACCTGGTATTCCCCAACAGGCAATCGATCCAAGCGATATTCGCCATCTGAGGCCAAGCTGGCGCTGCGCGTGACCGGGCCGGCTGCAATGACCTGCACATCCCCAGGCGGAGCCTCTGCCGGCAGCTCCACCCGTCCCGCCAGGGATCCCGTCGGCTGTTCGGAAAGCAGAACCGCCAGCCCTACCCCCAAAAACACCACCAGGGCCGCTAACCATCGCCTCAGCATGGGATCCCTCTCCTCCGTTGCTCCTACCCTGTGCCCTGGCCGCCCTGGGGGTTCAAGGGTCAGCCCAATCCACTACTTCACCAGCTCGAAGACGTTGAACATGGGCAGGTACATGGCCACGATAATGCAGCCCACCATAACGCCCAGGATCAAGATCATCAACGGCTCCAGCAGGCTGGTGAGGGCGCGTACCGCCTCCTCCACCTCCAGCTCGTAGAAATCCGCCGTCTTCATCAGCATCGCGTCCAGCTCCCCTGTCTCTTCCCCCACGCTGATCATCTGAATGGCCATGACTGGGAAGACCTTGGCCTTGTCCAGAGCAGGGGCAATCTGCCCTCCCTCTGAGATGGATTGGCGGGCGGCGTCAATGGCGTTGGCCACCACCTGGTTGCCGGAGGTGTCGCGCACAATTTCCAAGGAAGTCAGCACCGGCACCCCGGAGCGGGTGAGAGCGCCAAAGGTGCGGCAGAAGCGAGCCACCGCCGACTTCTGGATCAGATCCCCGAAGATAGGGAGCTTGAGGGCCAGCGCGTCGATGGTCTCCTTGCCGGCAGGGGTGCGGTAAAAGCGCCGGAAAGCAAAATAGACGGCCCATAGAAAGCCCACCAGCCCCAAGCTGTACTGGGGCGTGCGCAGGAACTTGCTGATGTTGATGAAAAACTGGGTAAAGGCGGGCAGCTCCCCACCCAAGTCGTTGTAGATGCTCTCAAACGTGGGCAAGATGAACAGCACCATGCCCAAGAAAATCAAGACAGCCAAGATCGTCACCACCACCGGGTAGGTCATGGCTGACTTGATCTGCTTCTGCAGGCGATCCATGTCCTCCAGCAGCTTGGCCAGGCGGTTGAGCACTTCGTCCAGCACGCCGCCCACCTCCCCCGCCTGCACCATGCTGCAGTAGAGGCCGTCGAAGGCGTCGGGATAAGGGCGGATGGAGTCGGAGAGGTTTTTCCCCGCCTCCACCTCCGCTCGGATAGCCCGCAGGTACTTTTTGAGTTTGGGGTTGCCGGTTTGCTCCTCCATGATGGTGAGAGAGCGCACCATCGACACGCCGGCGTTGATCAAGGCAGCAAATTGCCGGGAGAACACTGCCTTGTCGCGAATGTCGATAGATCCCAGCATTGAGAAATCGAAAGACGTATCCAAGGAAAAGAAGGGTTTCTCCTCCTGAATGTCTTCCTGTTTGGCAAAAATCCCGTCTCGGCGCAGCCGTGCACGAACTTCGGTCAAGCTGTTGGCCACCACCGTCAGGCGTACCGGCTGACCGGCCTTTAACCCCCGAACCTTGTAGCGCGGCATGGCTGTACCCCCGGCTAGATCGCTCTAAATAGCTCTAAATAACGAAATGGCTTTAAATGTTTCGCAGGTGCAAAAGAGAAGTCAGCCCAAACCTTGGGCAGATCAACAATCTCTCAGCTAGAGCTTAGCCACAAATTGAGGCAGTGGCTAGAGATCGGCGATGAACCCTCACCCTGGGATCCCAGCACTGCCTGGTGGAGACGAAGTTTAGCGACGGGCGGCAACTGCTGCTGGCCGCTGTTGTTGGGCAGCCGCGGCTGGCGAGGGCCCGGTAACGTTGCCCAAAAGCCGTTGCAACTCCTCGGGGCGAGAGGTCTTAGACATGGCCGTATCGAAGTCGATCTTGCCCTGTAGGTAAAGGTTAGCCAGATCTTGCTCCAGCGTTTTCATGCCCTGCTTGCCCCCCGTCTGGATAGCCGAGTAGATCTGGGCAGTTTTGCCCTCCCGAATCAGGTTGGCAATGGCCGGCGTCACCACCATGATTTCCTGCACCAGCACCCGTCCAGGCTCTCCTGGCTTGGGATTGAGGCGGCGGGCCAGAGTTTGGGAGAAGACGGCCTTGAGGGAGTTGGAGAGCTGCACGCGAATCTGCTGCTGCTGCTCGGGCGGAAACACATCCACCAAGCGATCCACCGTCTGGGCGGCAGAACTGGTGTGTACCGTGGCAAAGCAGAGGTGGCCCGTCTCGGCGGCGGTAATGGCCAACTGGATGGTCTCCAGATCCCGCATCTCCCCGATCAGGATCACATCCGGATCCTCCCGCATCGCCGCCCTCAGGGCATTGGCAAAGCTCTTGGTGTCTTCGCCCAACTGCCGCTGGTGGATGATGCTGCGGATGGGGGTGTAGATATACTCAATGGGATCTTCAATGGTGAGGATGTGCTCAGCTCGCTCGCGGTTGATGAAGTCGATGATAGCGGCCAAAGTGGTGGATTTGCCGGATCCCGTTGGTCCCGTTACCAGCACCAAGCCCCGCGGCAGGCGAGCTGCTTCCTTACACACATCCGGCAGGCCCAGCTTGTCGATGTTGGGGATCTCAGAAGCCAGGGCCCGCATGGCGCAAGCATAGGTGCCGCGATCGCGGTAGACGTTCACGCGGAAGCGCCCGATCCCCCGCACCCCATAGGAGCAGTCCAATTCCCAGTTTTGCTCCAGCTGCTTGCGCTGGTTGTTGTTCAGCATGCTGAAGATCAACCGCTGCACCTCCTCTGCCGAGAGAGGCTCATGCTCTGTCGGCTCAAGGTGACCATTGATGCGGAAGTAGGGGGGCAAACCCGCCGAGATATGAATGTCGGAACCGCCCTTTTGGACGATTGCTTCCATGAGGTCTTCGATCATCAGTTGGGGCATAGGGTTGGGTTCTCCAAAGGCGAGTAGAACTGTCTATCAAAAGAGCCGCCGGCCAAAGCCATGTGAGAAAGGCAACTGTATAGGACTGTTATAGTCGGCACCCCAACATCGTCAAGTGCCAAGCCGACTTCCTAAAACTTCGGGGTCAGGCAATAGGGGCAGTCCATCCAGTCCACATGCAAGGCCGCGCCACAGTTGCGGCAGGTGCTGAGAGCCTTGGCACGGGCCTTCAGCTCGCTTTCCAGACCCTTGTCGGTGAGGGTCACCCGATCCACCTCCTCCAGCGTGGTGAGGCCCTGCTTCACCAGCATCAAACTGTAGGCCAGCAGGGTTTTCATGCCACTTTCCACCGCCGCTTCTTTGATCACCTCCGTGGGGGCCTCTTTGTTGATCAAGTCCGCAAGGCGGTCGTTCATGCGCATGAACTCGTACACCCCTACCCGACCTTTGTAGCCCACGCCCCCACACTTCTCGCAGATGGGCTTGCCGGTGGCCTTGCGCTGCTCCACTTCTTTGGGGGAGAGCTTGTTGGCTTTGTAGAAGGTGAGCTGCTCGCCGTCGCCACTGAGGGTAAGGCCATAGCGGGCCAGCTCCTCCGGCGTGGGGTGGTAGGGGATCCGACATTCGGTACACACCCGGCGCATCAAGCGCTGGGCCAACACCCCCAGCAACGAGCTGGAGATCATAAATGGCTCGATCCCCATCTCCGTCAGACGGGCAATGGCGCCAGGGGCATCGTTGGTGTGCAGCGTGGTCAACACCAAGTGGCCCGTGAGGGAGGCTTCGATGGCGGTTTTGGCCGTCTCGTGGTCGCGGGTTTCCCCCACCAGGATGACATCCGGGTCTTGCCGCAAGAAGGCCCGCAGGATCATGGCAAAGTCCATGCCCTTTTCTCGGATCACCTGCACCTGAGTGATCCCCGGCAGCGAGTATTCAATGGGATCCTCGGCGGTGCTGATGTTGATGCCCGGGTCGTTCACCTCCGCCAGGGCCGAGTAGAGGGTGGTGGTTTTCCCGGATCCCGTTGGCCCAGTTACCAGGATTAGGCCAAAGGGTCGCTTGACAATCTCCTTGAAGCTTTCCAAGGTCTCTGGGTCGGTGATCAGCTTGTCCAGCCCCAGTTGGGTGGCGGAGTTGTCCAGGATCCGCAGCACGATCTTTTCCCCATAGCGGGAGGGCAGGGTGCTGACCCGAAAGTCCACCTTGCGCCCCTTGAAGACCCGCCGAATCCGCCCATCCTGGGGCATGCGCCGCTCGGCAATGTTCAAATTGGACATGATTTTGAAGCGAGCGGTGAGGGCAGGGACGACCTTCTTGGGAAAGTTTTCAAAAGCCTGCCGCAACACCCCATCTTTGCGGAAGCGGATGCGCAGGTATTCTTCTTGTGGCTCGATGTGGATGTCGGACGCCCCATCCTGCAGGGCCTTGACCAGGATCTGGTTGGACAGTTTAATAATCGGGGCATCATCTGCCGATTTGACCTGCTGCTCCAGGGATCCCTCGCCGGCCTCATCGGCAGCCACATCCTCAATAGCATCCAGATCGATTTCGGCAGTGTTGACCACCACCTCTTCTTCCTGTTGGGCAGCAGCCGCGTCGTTGATCCCCTTGATGGCCAGCAGCTCCGCCTGCGCATCCATGTAGCGGTTGATCAGGGTCTCGAAATCCCGCTGGGTGAAGACCCGCCGCTGCAGCTTCAGCCCCTGGATGCGGAAGCGCCGTTGAATGTCGTCCAGTGCCTGCAGGTTGTCTGGCTTGACCATCGCCACCGTCACCTGATTGTCTCGACGGCGAATGGGCAAGAACTTGTAGCGGTTGCAGATGTCGAGGGGCAAGATCGAGTCGATCAGCCCAATCATCTCGGAGATCTCCACCGGCTCCAGGTCGACATCCAGGGAGGGGATCCCGTAGATGATTTTCAGTTCAAAGAGCTGCTGCCGTTTGTAAGCCCGCTCCAGGTCAGGGGTGATCTCTTTGCCCACGATATCCTTGACCACCAGAGCCAGGGCCTTGCTGTTGCCCTCTCGATCCGCTTTGAGGGCGTTTTGGATGTCCTGGATCTGCTTATCGTCGGCAAAGCCCAGCTCCTTTAACTTGCGGCCAAAGGGGGTAATGCTGACGTTGGCGATGGCCAGAGCTTTGCTGGCAGCGCCGGCGCGGCGCGAGGTAAAGGGAGGGGAAGGAAGATCGCTCATGCTGGCGGGTCACCCACAATGCCTCTATTTCACTGCACTTGGCTGCTAAGGGTCAACGGTAAAGATACATAAGTCTGGACTTCCCAGAGGCCGCCAACCCTGGGCTTACTATGCCCCAACTCGGCTCAAATCTCGCATTCACATCCATCTCGTCCCCTAAGCCTCGCAGACCAGCGCTTGCGACCGCTGGGTCAAGTAAAGATTTTCGCCGTAATCGACAGGGCAGTCGATGAGGGTGGGCACCGGCTGCTCGAGGGCCTGCTTCAGGATGGGGATCAGGTCAGCAGCCTTTTCGACGCGGTAGCCCTTGAGGCCCATGCTCTCCGCCAGCTTGACGAAGTCTGGATTGCCGAACTTGACGAAAGCAGCCTCGTTGTATTGATTGTGTTGCTTCCACTCGATCAGCCCATAGCCGCCATCGTTGAAGATGAGGGTGACAAAGGGGGTGCCCACCCTGAGGGCAGTTTCCAGCTCTTGGCAGTTCATCATGAACCCTCCATCTCCGGTTACGGCCACGATGCGCCGGTCGGGATGCACCAATTTGGCGGCCAAGGCCCCCGGAATGGCGATGCCCATGGCGGCAAAGCCGTTGGAGATGAGACAGGTGTTGGGTTTGTCACAGTGGTAGAGGCGGGCCATCCACATCTTGTGGGCGCCGACATCGGAGATGACGATGTCTTCGGGTTCCAGGACTTGGCGCAGGTCGTAGATCAGCTTCTGGGGTTTGATCGGGTAGCTCTGATCCTGGGCATAGCAGGTGTACTCGCGGACGATGTTCTGCCGCAGGCTGATGCCATAGGGATCCGGCTTGCCCGTGCGATCGCAGCGGCGCAGGATCTCCATCAGGGAGTCGGAAATGTCTCCCACCACCTCCACTTGCGGAATGTAGCTGCTGTCGATTTCTGCGGGCAGGGCAGCGATGTGAACGATGGGGATGGTGCCGTCGGGGTTCCATTTCTTGGGAGAGTACTCGATGAGGTCGTAGCCGACGGCGATCAACAGATCGGTGCGGTCGAAGCCACAACTGACCAGATCCCGCTGCTGTAGGCCAACGGCCCACAAGGACAAGGGGTGGGTGTAGGGGATCACCCCTTTGCCCATGAAGGTGTTGACCACGGGGATGTTCAAGCGGGTGGCAAATTCCGTGAGGGCGCTGCTGGCTTGGGCGCGAATGGCCCCATTGCCGGCCAAAATCAAGGGGTTGCGGGCGCGGGAGATCAGGGACGCCGCTTCGTTCAGGCTTTGATAGGAGGCGTAGGTTTTGTCCAGGCGATCTCTCCTCAAGGGAGTGCCGCTGGCTTCCATGGCGGCGATGTTTTCCGGCAAGTCGATGTGGACGGCCCCGGGCTTCTCGGTTTGGGCCAATTTGAAAGCCTTGCGCACGATCTCCGGGGTGATGCTGGGGCGCACGATCTGGGCATTCCACTTGGTGACGGGGGCAAACATGGCCACCAAATCCAGGTATTGATGGGATTCGATGTGCATGCGGTCGGTGCCGACTTGGCCGGTGATGGCCACTAGGGGTGCTCCATCCAGGTTGGCATCGGCAACTCCGGTCATCAGGTTGGTGGCGCCCGGCCCCAAGGTGGAGAGACACACCCCCGCTCTGCCCGTCAGCCGGCCATAGACATCGGCCATGAAGGCGGCCCCCTGTTCGTGGCGGGTGGTGATAAAGCGAATTGAGGAGCGGCGCAGGGCTTGCAGGACTTCCAGGTTTTCTTCGCCAGGAACGCCGAAGATGTACTGCACCCCCTCATTTTCCAGGCAGCGAACCAGCAGTTCGGCGGTATTCATGGTGGCAAGGGTATGGAGAACGGTGGATCTGGATCCCACCATAGACGGCGGACGGGGCAAGGGATAACTTGTTTTCTGGGCTTGGGGACGGGGGCAGGCTGGGCTGGGAACCAAGCTAAGCTCAAAGGGGCGGCCCAGGCCCAATTGCCCCTCCAAGCTTCCTCTTCTGGAGATGCCCATGCGGCTCTACGTCGAACCCTTCACCGTTCACAAGCGCTACGCCTTGACCATCAGCCGGGGTACCCACAGCGAGACAACCCTGGCTTGGGTGCGGATTGAGGAGGAGGGAATTGAAGGGTGGGGGGAGGCCTGCCCTTTTTCGGTGAGCGACGACTACCACCAGTCTCTGGACGACATCCTGATGGGTCTGGAGGTGGCCAAAGGGATCCTACGCCGCCACTCCCCCTGGGAGCGCCAGCCAATCGAGGCAGAACTGCTGCAGGCCGGGATCCCTTCGGCAGCGCGGGCAGCGGTGGATATGGCCCTGCACGATTGGATGGGCAAACGGCTGGGGAGGCCCCTGTGGCAGTTGTGGGGGCTGGATCGCTCCCGCATTCCGCCCACGACGATGACGATCGGCATCTCCACCCCGCAGGCGGCCCGCCAGCGCGCCTTGGCCTGGATGGAACAGACCCAAACGCGGGCCTTTAAGATCAAGCTGGGCAGCGACTCGGGGCTGATGGCGGATCAGAACATGCTGATTGCTGTACAAGAGGTGATCCCGCTGGGATCCCTAATTACAGTGGATGCCAACGGCGCTTGGACGGTGGAACAAACCCTGAGCATGAGCAACTGGCTGGCGGGGCAAGGGGTGAGCTACCTGGAGCAGCCTTTGGAGAGGGGGCAGGAAGCAAAGCTGATCACCCTCTGGCACGAGTCGAAGCTGCCCATTTTTGTGGATGAGAGCTGTATGGACAGCCGCGATATCCCCCCTCTGGTGGATCGCGTCCACGGGATCAACATTAAGCTGATGAAGTGCGGAGGCCTCAGCGAAGCTTGGCGCATGATCCACACCGCCAAAGCCCACGGCCTACAGGTGATGTTGGGCTGCTACAGCAACACAGCTCTGGGGAATACGGCGGCGGCCCACTTGGCTCCCCTGGTGGATTACCTGGACTTGGATAGCCACCTCAACCTCATCGACGATCCCTTTGCCGGGGCCATCCTGCAGGACGGCTGCCTGCTCCCCACCGACCGACCGGGTTTGGGGGTAGAGCTGAGGGAGGAATGATGGGAAAGCCAGGATCCCTGTCCAGCGAAAGTCGCGTGGCCATCCTGCTCCACGGGGGATTGCTGGGGGAGCATGGGAAAACGGGGCTGGGGCTGCTGCGCTACGGCTCCTTCCCGGTGGTGGCGGTGATCGACCGGGAGCAGGCGGGGGGATCCCTGGCCCATCTGACCGGAATTGCCAAAGACATTCCCATCGTGGCCTCGGTGGAGGAGGCGCTGGCCCACCGGCCTGAAGTTCTGGTGATTGGGATCGCCCCTTCAGGGGGGCAGTTGCCGCCAGACTGGCGGGAGGAGTTGGGCCTGGCCCTGCGAGCTGGCCTGTCTCTGGTGAATGGGCTGCACACGCCTTTGGCCGAGGATCCCCAGTTTCGGCAGTGGTTGCAGCCGGGGGCCTGGATCTGGGATATTCGCCGCGAGCCCCCCAACCTGTCGGTGGGGAAAGCCCTGGCCCGCACCCTGCCCTGTAAACGGGTGTTGACGGTGGGCACCGACATGAGCGTGGGCAAAATGTCCACCAGCTTGGAGCTGCACCGGGCCAGCCTGAGGCGGGGCCTGCGCTCCCGCTTTTTGGCCACCGGGCAAACTGGGATCCTGATCGGCGGCGAGGGGATCCCTTTGGATGCGGTGCGGGTGGACTATGCCAGTGGGGCGGTGGAGCAACTGATCTTACGCTATGGCTCTGACCACGACATTCTGCACCTGGAAGGTCAGGGATCCCTGCTCAACCCCGCCTCTACGGCCACCTTGCCCCTGTTGCGCGGATCCCAGCCCACCCACCTTATCCTGGTACACCGCGCCGGCCAGACCCACATCAAGGGGATAGACTACGTGCCCATCCCGCCCTTACCCAAGGTGATTGAGCTGTATGAACAGGTGGCGGCAGCTGCCGGGGCTTTTGCCCCCGCGCCCGTGGTGGGGGTTGCCCTCAATACCTTCGGCTGGGAGGAAGAAGCAGCCCTAGAGCAGATCCGCCGGGTGGAAGCCGAGACCGGACGGCCCTGTACGGATGTGGTGCGTTTTGGGGCGGATCCCTTGTTGGAGGCAATTCTGGCGGCAGGATAACTCAGTTTGCAGACAGCGGATCCACTCCCATTGTCCATCTGGGAAAAACTCATCATCTTCAACAGGTGAGCGATTCAGATGGTTCCCGGTGCCGTTGTCTTCTCTGAGATGCGATCTCCTCAGCCAGGTATTCTCGATCCAAGTCGCTCCCATTGGCCGGGGGCCAGGAACTGGGCTTGCTCCGTGTTCAGAGAAGAGGCCTTCAATCTTCGGAAAGTAAGCCGATGGGTACACCTGCACAGCCAAGATGGGATCCTAGATTCACAGTCTTCCCCAGAACTCCAGATGACAACTCCCCCCGAAAAGCCTGATCCCAAAATGAAATCGGGATCCCTGCCCTCTGCCCTGCGATCCGGGCTGAGCATTGCCCTGTTCCTATTTTTGCTGGTGTTGGTTTCCTACTTGAGTCTTAACTTTCTGCTGGCCTTGGTGGACAAGCTCAGCTAACTGCTTACTTTGTAAACTGAGCAAACTGATCCCTCAGCATCACCCAGGTGCTGCCGGCCCAGATTTGCCAATGGCCCTTTGTCGCCAAGGGCAGGAAAGATACACTGGATTTACAGGACTTAACACCTTCTCTCAGTTGCCCCCTTGCCACCATGAACCCCCTCTTTTGGTTGAGGCTGCCCTCTTTCTCCTGGCCTTCGCCGGGATCCCTTAAGCTTTATTCCAGATCCTACTCTGGATCTCAACCAGGGCCGACCCTAGCCCGCCGGGATCCTTCCTGGAAGCGTTGGCTGCGCTATCTTTATCTGCGCCTGTTGCGGCTGCAATCGTCGCCAAAAGAAATTGCCCGTGGCTTGGCGGTAGGGGTTTTTGCCGGCTGTTTCCCCATCTTCGGCTTTCAAACGTTGGCCGCTCTGGTGTTGGCTGTTCCGTTTCGGGGCAATAAGCTGGCGGCGGCGGCAGGAACCTGGGTGAGTAATCCCTTCACCTATGTGCCCATCTATGCATTCAACTACCAGGTGGGAGAATGGCTACTGGGATCCCGAACTATCCTTCCCACCACAGAGCTGGTGGCGGCCACTTGGCAAAACTGGATGCAGTGGGGCTTGGAGATGTCGGGCACGCTGTTTGTTGGCTGTGCATTTGTCGGTTTTTGGGGATCCCTCGTCAGCTATTTTCTGGGGCTGTGGTTGGTGCAGCGGATTCGTCGGCGGCAGAAAATGGCCGGCAGGGGTCTGTGAATGGGCGCAAGGCGATTCAGAATCCCAACTGAGAACCCAATCCTGGACAGTCTGCAGGTGCAGAGATCCATCCGTTTTCACAGAGCTTTTCACAGATAAGGTCTCATGATGGAAGACATGCGAGCGTTGTTGACAGACCTCAGCCGTCGCTCCCAGCGATGGGGGGAGCAGTTGGGATCCGCTTTGCAGACGGGTATGAACCAGCTCACGCAAGCCCCTCAGCCCATTGTGTTGCTCTCTTCGCGGGAACTGGAGAAAATGCGGCGGGCTTGTCGCCTGGCGGCAGATCTGCTCAAGCACTTGGAGCCGATGGTGCGACCAGGGGTCACCACCCAAGAGCTTAACGACGAGGCCGAGCGGTGGACGCGGGCGCATGGGGCCAAAAGTGCCCCTTTAGGCTACCATGGCTTTCCCAAATCCATCTGCACCAGCGTCAACCACGTGGTCTGCCACGGCATTCCCAGCCCCAAGCAGATCCTGCGAGAAGGCGACATCATCAACATCGATGTCACCCCGGTTTTGGATGGCTACCACGGCGATACGTCCAAAACCTTCTTTGTCGGACAGCCTTCTGAGCGGGCGCGGCGCTTGGTGGAGGTGACCGAAGAATGTCTGCGGCGGGGCATTGCTGCCGTCAAGCCGGGGGGGAGAGTCGGCGACATTGGCGCTGCCATCCAAGAATATGCCGAGGCCCAGGGCTACAGCGTGGTGCGCGATTTTGTCGGGCATGGGGTGGGACGGCAATTCCACACTGCTCCCCAGATCCCCCACTACGGCGAACGGGGAAAAGGGGAGAAACTCCGCCCCGGCATGGTGTTCACCATCGAGCCGATGATCAACGAGGGCACCTGGGAGGTGAAGGTGCTCTCCGACGGGTGGACGGCGGTCACTTTGGATGGCAAGCTCTCGGCCCAATTTGAACATACGGTCGCCGTTACCGAAACCGGTGTAGAGATCTTGACCCTGCCTTCCCAAAGCCCCTGAGCCGATCATGAACAGCGCCCCCGCTCTCCGCCTGCGCCTCTCCTCCGAGAACCTGCTGCTGCTGCTGGCGGCGGCAGTGGGGTTGGGCACGGGGCTGTTGGTGGTTGGATTTCGCTACTTGATTGGCTGGTGGCGCTATCTGCTGCAGGACACCCTCGTGGATGGCATCGGTAAGGCCGCAGAACACTATGGCCTGTGGCTGCTGGGATCCTGGACACTGGCTCTGGCGCCGGTGCTGGGGGGCCTGCTGATCGGCGCTTTGGGGGCAGTTGTGCCCTTTCCCAACTTGAGCCTCTCCGGCTTGGTGAGTCCTGCTCGTCCTTTGGCACTTCAGCCCTGGTGGATCCCGCTCAAGCTCTTGGCGGCTGCCATCTCGTTGGGCGCGGGAGCTTCCCTTGGCCCTGAGGCCCCCAGTGTGGAAAGTGGCGCTTTGCTGGGATCCCTGCTGGGGCAAAACCTACGCCTCTCGCGGGAGCGGGTGCAACTGTTGATGGCTGCCGGAGCAGCGGCTGGCCTGGCGGCAGGGTTTAACGCGCCCATTGCCGGGGTGTTTTTGGCGCTGGAGCTGGCTTTGGCCCGCACCTTCACCACTTCTGCTGTCAGTGTGGTGGTGTTGGCGGCGGTGGTCTCCGCCTTGATCGCCCAGGTGGGGTTGGGGGCACAACCCGCTTTTCTTTTGCCCACCATCACCCAGCCGGCTTTTGTCTTGCCGGACTACGAGCTCCACAGCTTGCTGGAGGTGCCTCTGTATCTCGGCTTGGGCTTTTTGGCCAGCCTGGTTTCTATGGCCTTCAGCTACACCCTGGAGTGGGGCAAGCACCTGTTCAACAGTGGCCCCCTGGCGGCCTGGCCAGCTTGGAGCAAGCCCATTTTGGGGGGCGGGATCCTGGGCTGCGCAGGTTTGGGGATCCCATTGGCGTTGGGGGTGGGCTATGAAACCATTGAGTCGATTCTGCAGGCCGTTCCCTTTTCTCTTGGCCATCTGGGCCTGCTCCTATTGGGCAAGCTGTTGCTGAGCGCTTTGAGCCTGGGCAGCGGCTTTGTGGGGGGAACCTTTGCCCCGGCTTTGTTCATGGGGGCAGTGCTGGGGGCAGGCTACGGTCAGGTGCTATCTCAAGCTTTGCCCTCGATTGCCTTGTCTCCCCCTGCTGCCTACGCCATGGTGGGCATGGCGGCGGTGTTGGCGGCCAGCGTGCGGGCTCCGCTAACGGCCATCTTGCTGCTGTTTGAGATGACGCGGGACTATCACATTGCGCTGCCGGTGATGGCGGCAGTGGGTTTGAGCATCTGGCTGACGGAGCAGTTGCATTCGCCGGCCATCTACCCTTCCGCCCGTCGCTATCGCCACGCAACGCTTGACGGAGTCCTTGGGCAGGAGCCTAGAGAGCTGACGGTGCAAGAGGTGATGGTGCCCCCATCTCTTTTGCTTCGGCAAGACACACCGCTGCGAGAAGCTCTGGAGAGTTTGCTGCAGCAAAAGTGCCATAGCGCGTTGGTGGTGGACGGACAGGAGCGGCTGCGGGGCATTCTCACCCTGGAAGATCTGGAGCGGGCCTTGGCCCATAAGGAGGCGGCGGAGTTGGCGGAGCTAACCGTACAGGAGGTCAGCCAATCTCCGGTTCTCACCACCTTCCCCGATGAGGCGGTAGCGGTGGCAGCCGAGCCGATGTACGAATACGATTTGCGCCAATTGCCAGTGGTCTCGCGGGAAGACCCGGAGCAGATCGTCGGCCTGTTGGATCGAGAGCGGGTGCTGCTCTCCCAAGAGATTCAATCGGTGCGGCAAGCCCTGGAGTTGGAAGTTCCCCCAGCAGAGAGAGACGCCGGCAGGAACGGACAAGAGGGGATCCCAGATGCTTCTGTTGCGCCTGCAGAGTAGAGCTCCGTCCTGTTGATGGGGATCAGCGCTGCCGCCCAGAAGGGCAGGTGGGACGCAGCGGGCAGCGGCCACATTCGGGCATGCGGGCCTTGCAGATGCGCTTGCCCAACCGGATGAAGTTGACATGCAGGGAATAGGCTTTGCCCCTGGGGATCTGGGGGGAAAGCTGAGCAAAGGTGTCGTCGGGATGTTTGGCCCGCACCAGGCCCAGACGGTTGGCCACCCGATGCACGTGGGTATCCACCGGGCAGAGATCCCGACCCAGGCCGAACAACAACACACAAGTGGCGGTCTTCAGCCCCACCCCTTTTAACGAGAGCAGAAAGTCGAGGGCGCCGGCGTCGTCCAGGTCGCGCAGAAAGTCGAGGCTCAGGGATCCCTGTCGTTCTTGAATGGCGGCCAAGATCTCCTGAATGCGGGCTGCCTTAAGGTGGGCCAAGCCGCCGGGGCGAATCACCTGAACCAGATCTGCCGGATCGGCGGCCAAGACCGCTTCCCAAGAGGGAAAGGCGGCTTTGAGGGCGCGGAAGGCACGGCTGCTGTTGGCATCGGTGGTGTTCTGGGAAAGGATCGTGCCCACCAACTCGTCCAGGAGATCCGGGCGGGGGGAAAGCCCATCGGGAGCCCGCTGGGGGATCCCGAAGCACTGCTCTAGCCGCATCAACAGCGATTCCATCCTGTCGGCGGGCGGGAGTTCTGCCAGCAGGGTTGGGGACTCCGCCGCTTTGGCGGGCACAGGCGGGCGTTGGGAAAGGCTGTCCAATCTTGGCTGTACCACGGCTTAACGGGCAGAACTCTGGCGGATCTCCTGCAACAGGCGGGCAAGAACCTTGCTGGCATTGGGAGGAGCTGCGGCCTGCAAGCGAGCGGCCATTTGGGCAACCACCTGCGGCTGGGCCAACCAGGTCAACACCGTTTGCCGCAGCAAGTCCAGATTCTCTTCGGATTCTCGCATGACCACCCCCCCACCGCGCCCCACAAAGGCCAGAGCATTCTGATACTGATGATCTTCTGCAGCAAAGGGATAGGGGATCAAAATGGCCGGGGTGGCGGTGACCAGCAACTCCGCCAGGCTCATGGCCCCGGCCCGGCTAATGGCAAAGTTGGCCCGCTGCAGCAGGGCAGCTACATCTCGACGGAAAGGAAAGGGCCGGTAGCGGGGATGGGTGGGTTGAAGCTCGCTGTCGCCGGTCAAATGCACGATCCAGGCCCCTGTTTCCAGCCAAGCTTCGGCACAGGCGGCCACCATGCGGTTGAGGCCCCGCGCCCCCTGGCTACCCCCCATGACCACAATGAGGGGATCCCCGTCGGGAATGGGGAGGTCGGCAGGGAAAGGCTGGGGCGTGTAGAACTCGGCCCGCACTGGCGTGCCCACCACTTGGGCGGCCACCCCTGGCAAATGCTCTGCCGTCTCCGCCATGCCCAGCGCCACCACCTGACAAAATCTCCCCAGCCAACGGGTCACTTTGCCCGGGATCCGATTGGACTCGTGCAGCAACACCGGCACCCCCAGCGAACGGGCGGCCAAAATGGCCGGAGCGGCAATGTACCCACCGGTGGTCAGGACAATATCAAACCGTCCCGACATAAGGAGTCGGCGCACTTGTAGGGTCGCACGGGCCAGTTGGGCCAAGGCCTGCAGCTTGCGGAGAGGGGATCCCTGCCAGCCCGACATGACGACCCGGTGCAAGGGATACCGCTCCCGCACCAGCTTCCCTTCCATGCGATCCGGCACCCCCAGCCATTCAATCTGCCAGTCAGGCAACTGCTCGGCAACGGCCAAGGCCGGAAAAATGTGGCCACCAGTGCCGCTGGCAGCAACCAGCAGCCGAGGGCGTGAAGCTGGATCCTTGGCGCGTGTGTCCACCCGTGTGCCGGTTAGGGATCCCTGAGACCTTCAGGAGTTGTTGGAGCTGACATAGCGCAAGAGGGTGCCCCGTTGCCCCAGAATAAACCCTTGCTCGGGGCCGAAAAACTCAATGCTGTAGAAGTTGGCGGGGATGTTGCTGAGTTTCTTGGCCTGTTCCCAGGTTTTGCCACCATCAGGGCTGTGGATCAGGGTAGCGCCACCCCCCACCACCCACAGGTCGTGGTCGTTCTGGTAGGCGGCATTGAGGTAGCCAAAGCTGAGGGCCCGCCCTGGACGCAGCGGTGACGACCACTGGCCGGAGGTGAAGTCATCGGTGAAGGTAATCTCCGCCCCTTGGTTCAATTTCCAAGCGCTGCCGTGGGGGCCAAAGCCCATGTTTTGAATGCGGCGGGAGCTTTCTCGCGGATAGGGCTTCCAGGCGCGGCTTTCTGGGGTGTACAGAAAGTAGAAGCTGCCCCGCGACGACACCGCCAGATATTCGCCTGCAGGGCCGCGGGCAATGTTCTTGATCACCCCAATCGGCTCATCCACCTGGGCATGCCAGGTCTGCCCGCCATCTTCGGTGCGGTAGATAGCCCCCACATTGGTCACCAGCTCAGCCGCCCCCGCTCCCAGCGCCTGGATCAGCAACGGTTCACCCGGCAGTTGGTTGTTAAGGCGAATGGAAGTCCAGTCGGATCCCTCGTTTAGGGTGTGGAGGAGGATCTTCGGCTGCCCGGCCACCCAGCCTTCTGCCCCAGCAAAGCTAATGGAGGCCAGGTAGGCTTCCGACTCCAGACCCGGCAGCTCCCGCACCTGCCAGTGCAAGCCCCCATCGCGGGATTCCAGCAGCGTTGCTTTGTCTCCCACCAACCAGCCATGGGAAGGGGTGGTGCCGGTGAAGGCAATGTCCAGCAGAATGTTCTGGGTGGGCACTTCCACCTGCTGCCAGGGGACCACCCGCATGTTGGGCATCCCCGCCGCCATCAGCAGCACCGAGACAGCAATCAGCAGCACCAGCCTCAGGGGTTTGAACATCTTGACCCTCACTCGACGAAATAAAAACTCATCAAAAATAAAAATCCCAGCGCCAGTCCCAAGAAGATCAGCAGGTTCTTTTGAGCAGGGGTCATCACGTTCACCCCCAGGCCGTAGCGCAAGTTCTCTTGAAAACCGGAAGGCTTGCCCTTGGCGCCCACTGCTTGGAACGAGCGCTTACCGGCTCGGCACACCGGACATTTCCAATCGGCTGGCAATTCCTCAAACGGTACGCCCGCCGGGATCCGATTGAGCTGATCCCCCTTAGCCGGTTCGTAAACATAGCCACAAGAACGACATTCGTAACGCTGCATCCGCAGGGGATCGCTGAGCTGCGCATCGGTTTCATCTTCCGGCAACTCAATGAGCTTCGGTGTCTGGGGAGAACGGGGTTGAGCACCGGGATCCGGTTGCGAGCCATTCATGGTCAGGGATCCATCTGCATCGTCGATCCTATTATGAGAGGAATTGTTACAAAAATCTACTCAGACCCTTTCTTGTTGCTCAGGGGGATCCCGCACCAGCCTGGGATGCCGACCTGAAGAGACTTATCCGGTGGACATAGGGATCCACCAGGGGGATCCCATGTTATGTTTTGGCTATCCTGCCCTCAGTGTTGTGCAAGCGGGTGCCTTTCATGACCACGCCCCCTCGCCGACCAGCCCTCAATCACGTGCTGATCGTCAAGGATCGTCATGGGCCAAAAGCCTACTGGTTGACGGCTGAGCTCTACTCCTTAGGCCGGGATCCGCGCAACAGCATTCGCATTGACTCCCAGTACGCCTCTCGCTACCACGCCATTTTGGTTAAGACAGAGTCTCCCTCTTCTCCCGATGGGTTTACCTACCAAATCATTGACGGAGACATTCAGGGCACCCCCAGCACCAACGGCCTTTACGTGCGTGGGCAACGGGTGGAATTTCGGGATCTTGAGGACGGGGACGAGATTCAGTTTGGCAACGATGCCACTGCTACCTACTCGGTGCAAAACAAGGATCTGGATGAAATCCTGGCTACTTTTGAAAACACCCAGATCGTTGAGCTCTGAGAGGCTGCTTTCCCTGTTGAGTTTTGGCCTGTGGGGGATCCCCCTGTCCCCACGTGGGTTGAGGGGTTAACCGGCGCTCGGAGAAGGGATCCCGTCGCCGTATTTCTGGGATCGCTTGCTGGTAAACTGTGTCATACAAAAAAACGAAAGCTGGGATCCCTGCTGTTCTTCCACATATTCCTTGGGCTTTCTGCTTGCGGGATCCCTTCCTTCTGCTGTCTTTAAGGGAGGATCTCATCTTGCGCCCCATCCTCATTGCCGGCAACTGGAAAATGCACAAGACTCAGGCTGAGGCTCGCGAGTTTCTGCGAGAGTTGGGCCTGGCTTTACGGTCATCGCCGTCAGGGTCAGCATCCCAGCGGCAGATCATCCTATGTGTGCCCTTTACAGACCTGGCGGTGGTGGCAGAGCAAAGCCGCGGATCCGACATAGCCGTGGGAGCACAAAACCTACATTGGGAGGATCAGGGGGCCTTTACCGGGGAAATTTCCGGCCCCATGCTGGCGGAATTGGGGGTGCGCTACGTCATCGTCGGCCACAGCGAACGGCGGCAGTACTTCGGCGAGACGGACGAAACCGTTAATTGGCGTTTGGCAGCTGCCCAGCGGCACGGGCTCACCCCCATCCTTTGTGTGGGAGAAAGCCAGCAGCAGCGGGAGCAAGGCTTGACCGAGTCTTGGATTGTGGGGCAGTTGGATCGCGCCTTGCAAGGGATCGATCTGGGGAACTTGGTGATTGCCTATGAGCCAATTTGGGCCATCGGCACCGGCCAGACTTGTGCAGCTCAAGAGGCCAACCGGGTCATCGGCTTGATCCGGCAACACCTGGGCAATGCCCAACTGCCCATTTTGTATGGCGGCTCGGTGAAGGCCGGCAACATCGATGAGCTGATGGCCCAGCCTGAGATCGACGGCGTGTTGGTGGGAGGGGCCAGCCTAGACCCCCAAGAGTTTGCCCGCATCGTCAACTTTCAGGCCCTAGCCCCCGCCTAGGCCGCTAGCGGGATTGTCCCCACAACAGGGCCACCGGGAAGGATTTTAAGACAACGCCCACCGGCAAGGTTTCGCCGGCAGGGATCCTTTCCTGGGTTAGCCCATTCACCCAGTCCAGCCGCTTCCAGCGCGGCAGATGAATTTCGGTATCTGCCCAAACGGATTCTCCCAGAGGATCTTGGGTTTCGTCGATCAACTTTGTCAGGAAACGCGGCACCGCCGTGAGCAATACCTGCTTGCCGTGCTGACGGGCAAAAGCCACAATGTGGGCGGCATGGGATCCGCTGATTTGCAGAGGAATGTAGCTGCCCTCGAGAAACAATTGGGGCTGTTCCTGGCGGGCCTTGAGCACATGATGAATCAGAAACAGCTTAATGCGTCCGTCGCTGCGGTGTAGTAGCAAATCCGCAATGAGTTGGAGAGGATCCTGTTTAACCCGCCGTTGAATTTCTTCTAGATAGGCGAGGCGACGGGAAAAATCCACAGGCCGACGATTGTCGGGATCCACCATGCTCAAATCCCACAGCTCCGTGCCTTGGTAAATATCCGGGATCCCAGGGCTGGTGAGCTTGATCAGCGTCTGCGAGAGGGAATTAAAAATGCCAAAGTGGGCAACTTTCCGTTGGAAAGGCAAAAAGGACTCCAAAAAGGGGTTAGGGCCTTGAAGGATCCGTTCGATAAAAGCGGTAGTGGCTTCTTCGTATTCGGTATCGGGGCGAAGCCAAGCGGTGTGAACTTTAGCTTCCCGCACTGCTTTGATGGCATAGTCTTTGACCCGCTGTACGAACTGGGGCACCTCTTCCGGTTGGAAGGGATAGGAGCCGAGCAAAGTTTGGTAGAGCAAATACTCGTCATTGCGATCCGGCAGTTCTGAGCGCTTGGCTTGTTTGCTGCGGACTTTGTAGCCGAGGTTCAGTTCATGCCAAAGGTTGATGTGCTTTTCCCACTCGGCGGGGATTTCAGAAAGCACATTCAGCCGGGCCCGCACATCTTCGCCACGCTTGGTGTCGTGGGTGGCAGAAGCATTCATGGACAGAGGCCACCGAGCTGCCCGCTCTTGATTAAAGCGGTGAAACTCTTGCACCGAAAGGCCAAAGCGACAGGGATCCCCGCCGACTTCATTGAGAGATAAAAGGCGGTTGTACACATAAAAAGCAGTATCTTCCACCCCTTTGGCCATGAGAGGGCCAGCCAACTGCTGCAAGCGCATGGCAAAATGGATCTGCTCATTTTTCTCCTGGTCTGATAAATTTTCCAGAGACTCCAGGCAGAGAAAGCGCTGAATAAAATTCAGCTCATTCACCAAAACGGGCAGGTTCTCCTTGGCCTTCTCCACAGCTTGACGAACCACCTGTTGACCTTCTGGACTGAGGATCCCTTCGTGGATATAGACGCGGTAGACCGGAAAGCACACCAAAACTTCTACCAAAGCTCGACGTAAACTGTAGAGGGTAAAGTCATTGGCATAGCGATGGTGGCTGGTGATCTGTTTGAGCAAAAAAGCAAGGTTATCCATATCTCCTGACAGGTTGCGCTCGATGATCAGGCGTTTTTTATCTTCGATAACCTGCTCTGGGGAATGCCGTAGATTTGTGAAATTTTGATAGAGAGAGTCAAAAGCCTCTGCATTTTCTTCTTGACAAAAGATGCCGTTGAGCTTAGCTAAAAAATCATAGCCCGTTGTGCCCTGAACCGGCCAGCTTTGGGGCAGACTTTCATTAGCCTCTAGTATTTTTTCTACTACGATGTAGAGATTTGGGCAGCGTTCCCGCAGGCGATGGAGATACTCTTCGGGATTGAACAAACCATCGATATGATCGATGCGCAAACCACTAAAACGCCCCTGTTCTGCAAGCTTAAAGATAAGCTGATGGGTTTTGCGAAACACCTCGCGATCTTCCACCCGCAGTGAGATCAGCTCGTTAATGGTAAAGAAACGACGATAATTGATCTCCTCAGCACCCACCTTCCAGAAGGAAAGGCGAAAATTTTGCCGCGCCAGAAGACTATCCAGCAGGTCAAAGCTTGACGGATCCCCTGGCTTGCCGTTAAAGATGTCAATGTTCTCGTCAAAAAAGCTCTGGATAGGTTGGCTAGAAGTGTAGAGTTCCCACAACGAATGCTTGGCAAAGCTAATTTGATCAGTGCGCTCTAGGAGATCTTCCTTGCTGGGAATGAATTTCAGGCTGAAGAGGATCCCGAGTAACTTGACGTAGTCGGGATGGCTGCGTCCCAATTTTCGCCGCAGCTTGCTCAGGTTGTAGGTAAAAACATCCGCATAGGTGTCAATATTGAGGGGGAACCTCAAGTTGTAGTAGTTAATACTTAGGCCATCGGCATCATAACGAAGCTGGATTTGACCCGACTCTAAACATTTGTCGTAGAAATCTCCCAAGAAAGGGGCTAAGATTCTGCCTTTGATCCCCAGGTAAGAGTGATTCCAATTAACATCAAAGTAGTCAACAAAATCTGAGTTGGGGCCACTCTCCAGAACGTCCATAAGCATCTGGTTTTGGCCATCGTAGGCCATGTGATTGGGCACAATGTCCTGGATCCAGCCTATTCCCTGCTGATTGAGGGCTTCCCACAAGAGCTCAAACTTTTCGCTTCCCCCCAGTTCCTGGTTAATCTGCCTGGGATCCACCACGTCGTAGCCGTGGGTGCTGCCTTTGCGGGCTTGGAAGATGGGAGAGGCATACAAGTCACTGATGCCCAGCAACTTCAGGTAGGGAACAATCTGTCGTGCTGCGTCGAAGTCAAACCCAGCATGAAACTGAATGCGATAGGTGGAAGTCGGGATCCGCATAATGACCTTAGAACAATGACAAAGAAGCCGAGCTTGCCAACGGCATAGGGTCAAGAGAAGAGATGTATCCAGGGTAGCGGCTAAGATCAAGGAGTCCTGCAGGGGAGAGGCGAGGTTAGTGAACTTGTCAAGGCCACAGAGGAGCGCTTCACCCCCGGTAAGGGGGCCGGCAAGGATGGCGAGGTGGGCAGGGATCCTGCTCGTGGGTGGGCTGATGGGGAGTTGGCGGAGTGAGGCAACCTGGGCAGAAAGCGAGTTTCGGGTGGGGAGTGAGCTGGTTTTGACCCTGCGCACCCCCGATGCCCCCGCTCGCCTCCGTCTGCTGAAGCAACGGTTGGAAGAGATTTTGCTACAGGCCAGCAGCCCTCAGGTGCAGGTCAGTCTGGATATCCCCAGTCCCAATCCCTCGACGACCGGCAGCGGGGATCCCCCAGCTCAAGCCGCTCGGATTCTTTTGAACCAGCAACTGCTGTTGGAGGTAACTCCAGCCGATGCAGAGGCTCATGCTGCTCCCCAACCGGCAGATCTGGCAAGGATCTGGGCGGATCGCCTGCAAACGGTGTTCAACCAGGAATCCAGTCGGCAGCAACTGTTTTTGGGATTGGGGCTGCCCCCGCACTTGACCTGGCAAGGGCGACTCTATCGCCGCGCTGAGCGTGCTGCCGCCGATACTGGGCGCTTTGTTACCGATGGCACTCGCATTCAAGATCATGTGGTCTATTGGGAGATCCCCTCTGGAGAAAACCCGTTTGATTTTACTGACCAGCCGACCCTGCCGGATCCGCCGCCGGAGCGGCTATTTTTGTTGAATCGCCACCGCCAGTTTGTGCCCTACGAGTTGTAACCGAAGTCCTTTCTCCCTCTGTTGTCTATTGTCTATGTCGTCCATTCAACGAGAACCTCGCATTCTGTTGGGCCTGCGGGCCGACCAATTTCGTCATCCCGTGGATCTGCAAGCCACCCGCTCTCTGCAGCAAGTGCCGGGGCTGGGCCTGCTGATTCAAAATTGGCTTGGCTCAACGGCAGGACAGATATTTTATCTGGACAACATTGCTTCTAGTATCCAAATTAACGAGCATCAGTTGCCGGAAATTCATCAGCTTTTGGTGCAGGCCTGTCGCATCTTGGATCTGGAGGTGCCCCAGCTCTACGTGCGGCAGAACCCCACGCCCAATGCTTACACCTTTGCCATGCAGGGGAAAAAGCCCTTCATTGTCTTGCACAGCTCTCTGCTGGATCTGTTGGAGCCGCCGGAAATTCAGGCCGTGATCGCTCATGAGTTGGGCCACTTGAAGTGCAATCACGGGGTCTACTTGACGATGGCCAACATTCTCATGCTCTCCACCAGCTTGCTCCCCTTCGGGGGGTTGTTTTATCAGGCGTTGCAGGATCAACTGATGCACTGGCTGCGGTGTGCCGAGTTTACCTGTGACCGGGCGGCGCTGTTGGTAGCCCAAGATGCCAAGACGGTGATCTCGGTGTTGATGAAATTGTGTGGGGGATCCCCGCAATTGGCCTCCAAGCTGAACGTGGACGCCTTTTTGGAGCAGGCCCGCACTTATGATGAGCTGGACGGGGATCTGTGGCAGATGGAGCTGAAGCAGATGCAAACGGTGGGGCGCACCTATCCGCTGCCGGTGCTACGGGCCAGAGAAATCGAGCGTTGGTTCCGCAGCAACACCTATCAGCAGATCCTGGAGCTCCAGGGATTGGGCTCCGCACCGCGGACGTCAACGGCTGCTTCCTGAGTGCTCAAGATGGATCCCTCTCATGTGCCCCTGGGTTTGCCGCTCATCTTGGGGGAGGTGCTTTTCGACTGCTTCCCCACAGAGATTGTGCTGGGCGGAGCAGCTTTGAATGTGGCTTGGAACCTCAAGGGGCTGGGATCCGATCCCCTCTTGCTCAGTCGTGTTGGCCAAGACGAGGCCGCCAGAGAGCTGCTGGGGGCCTTGCGACGGCAGGGGCTGCGCCTGGAGGGTCTGCAGCAGGATTCTGTTCACCCCACCGGCAAGGTTCAAGTAACCCTGGATGAGCAAGGGATCCCCACCTTCGCCATCTTGCCCGACCAAGCCTACGACTACATCCAGTTGGATATCGGGGCTCTGCAAGCTCTCCAGCCCAGCCTGCTCTACCGAGGTAGCCTGGCAGCTCGCCGGGAGGCAGCCCATCGCCACTTTCAAGAGGGGATCCCCGCTTTGGGCTGTCCCGTGTTTCTGGATCTCAACCTGCGGGATCCCTGGTGGCATCCAGACGCCATCCGGGAGATGCTGCGCACCTGCACTTGGCTGAAGCTGAACCAGGCAGAGCTGGAGCAAGTGGCCCAACTGGAAGGGATCCCTCCTGGAGACCTGCTGGAGCAAGGACAGATCCTCCAGGCTCATCTGAACCTGAAAGGTCTATTTCTGACCTTGGGAGCGGCAGGCGCGCTGCTGATCACCCCTACTCAGATCCATCGGGCCGACCCAGTGCCCGCGCCTCAGCTGGTGGATACAGTGGGGGCGGGAGATGCATTTAGCGCCGTGGCCATCCTGGGGCTGTTGCGGGGATGGCCGGAGGCGATTCTGGTGCAACGGGCCGTGCAATTTGCGGCGGCCATCTGCGGGATCCCGGGGGGAGCACCTTCGGATCCGGAGTTTTACCGGCCCTTCTGGCAGGCATGGGAGATCCAGGAGATCCAGAGGCCAAGGGTTCAATGAAACTGGCGCAGGTGAAACTGGGCGTAGCGACCCCCTTTGCCCAGCAATTCTCGGTGATTTCCCTGCTCCAGCAATTGCCCCTGCTCCAAGACGAAAATGCGGTGGGCGGTGCGCACTGTCGAGAGGCGGTGGGCAATCACAAAAACGGTGCAGCGTTGCATCAGCCGTTGCAGCGCTTCCTGCACCAACGCTTCTGACTCGTTGTCCAAAGCAGAGGTAGCCTCGTCCAGGATCAAGATCTTGGGGTTGAGGAGCACGGCGCGGGCAATGGCCAGCCGTTGCCGTTGTCCACCGGAGAGGGTGACCCCCCGTTCTCCCACGCGGGTGGCGTAGCCATCGGGCAAGCTCTCGATAAAGGTGTCGATGTTGGCCACCTGGGCCGCCTGGCGTACCGCTTCCAGGTCAAAATGCTCTTGTCCGTAGGCGATGTTGCTGGCAATGGTTCCCGAAAACAGGGTGATCTCCTGCGGCACAATGCCGATCTGCCGGCGCAGGCTCTTGAGGGTGACGGTGCGGATGTCGATGCCGTCGATGCGGATGCAGCCCTGCTGGGGATCGTAAAAGCGGGGAATCAGGCTCACCAGGGTGGATTTGCCGGCGCCGGAGGATCCCACCAGGGCCACAATCTCGCCGGGAGACACCTGAAAGCTGATCTGTTTGAGCACCGGCTGATCCGGTTTGTAGGCAAAGGAAACTTGGTCGAACTCCACCCAACCCTGAATGGGAGGCATGGGGCGGGCCCCGGGCAGCTCCCGGATTTGGGAGCGGGTGTTTAGCAGCTCGAAAATCCGCTCCACCGAAGCCTCACCCTGTTTCAGCTCGCTGTAGTTGTTGGTGATGTGAACAATAGGGTCGATCAACATGGCAACACCGGCAATGAAGCCGAGAAACTGGCTGCCGGTCAGGTTGCCCTGGCTAATTTGCCAGCCGCCCACCCAAAACACCCCCAACACACTCATGGCGTACAGGAAGCCCACCACCGGGTCTTGGATGGCTCTCATCTGTTCGGTCTGAAACCGGGCCAGGCGGTTGCTTTCGGCAATGGCACTGAAGCGGCGAATTTCGTAGTCCTCAGCCGCAAAGGCGCGAGTGAGGCTGATCCCGGCAAACACCTCTGTCAAGAGGGCGGCCAAATCCGACATCTTCTCTTGGTTGAGGCGGGAGCGAAACAAAAGGCGATCCCCAAACCAACTGATCAAGGCTCCCATCAGGGGGGCGATCAGCAAGGTGGTCAAGGTGAGAATGCCGTTGAGATAGAACAGGTAGGCCACCACCGCCAAGATGGTGAGCACGCTGGGGATGAAGCGATGGAAAAACCGCTGCACCACCTCTCCCACCCGATCCAGATCCCCCGTAAGGCGATAGACCAGATCGCCAGTGCGGCTGCCGGAAAAATAATCCAGATCCAGCGCCTGCAGGTGGGCATAGATCTGTTGGCGCAATTCCAAAACCATTTGCAAGGAGGCCCTCGCCATCAGGGTGTCTTGGCCATATTGGAAAGCGCCGCGCACCAAGAAAAACACCACCCCAATCAAGGCCAGCATCCGCAATTGCCCCAGATCCCCGGCACCAATGGAGCGGGCCACCCACTCGATCAAGTAGGCGAGGGCGGGCATGGTTAGCACAAAGCCAAGGGTACAGGTTAGCCCCAGCAACAACATCCACAGATGGGGCCGAATGAAGGGAATGAGACGGCGATAGCTACGACCCGGATGCACAAATCACAAACCAGAAGGGCCTCTGACCCAACCAGCTTACAGGATAGTGTTGCGGACTGCTGCCGGGATCCCTGAAACTGGCCGATAGAGTCGAAAGCCGCTGCGGCCATTTTCCTTGACCTGGTAGAGGGCCAAGTCGGCATGGTGCAAAAGGGTGGACACTTCTACGCCGTCTTGGGGGTAGAGGGCGACGCCGATGCTGCAGGTCACGGAAAGGGAATGGCCCTCGCAGGAGAAGGGAGTTTGAAAGGCATCGACAATCCGCTGAGCCAGACGCGCTGCCACTGTGGGGCTGCCAATTCGGGGCAGCAGCAGGGTGAACTCATCCCCTCCCCAGCGGGCGACGATATCTCCAGGGCGAACGCACTTGGTTAGCCGTTCGGCTACCCCCTGCAACAGGGCATCGCCGACACTGTGGCCGAAGGTATCGTTGATGTCTTTGAAGTGATCCAAATCCACAAAGAAGAGGGCCAGAGATTCACTGTAGTATTGCTGCAGGGTCTGCTGCAGCCGCTCCCGAAAGGATTCGCGGTTCACCAAACCTGTCAGGGCATCATGATGAGCGCGAAACTCCATGTAGGCTAAGCTCTGCTTTTGGGCGGTGATGTCTTCGCAGATGCCTTCATAGCCGAGGGTATTTCCGGCTTTATCTTTAACCAAACGGGCCTTTTCTCGGACCCAGATGATCAAGCCATCCCGCCGCCGCAGCCGATACTCAAAACCGCGCACGGATCCCTGCTCCTGCAATAGCCGCACAAATTCCTCCCACTGGCTGGGATCCACATAGAGCTGCCGCTTGCCCGCCTCTTTCGCTTCGCGCATCAATTCTTCGGGGGAGCTGTAGCCGCAGATTTGGGCCAGCATCGGGTTGGCGGAGAGATACCGACCTGCCGCATCGGTGAAAAAAATGCCCTCTACCGCATTCTCGAAAAAATTGCGATAGCGCTCCTCAGCCTGGCGCAGCTCCTCTTCCACTTGCCGGCGCTCCGAGATCTCGAGGGCCAGAGACACCAAATCCGCCAGGGATCCGGCGAAGTTTTGCTCTTCTAAGGTCCAGTGGCGAGGGGAGCCAATGTGCTCGTGGCAGAGAACACCCACCATCCGTCCTTCCAGTCGAATGGGGGCATCCAGCATCGAGACCACTCCCATTGCTGTCAGGTAGGAATTGCCGAACTCGGCGGTGCGGGGATCCGCCACCACTTGGTCGGCGGCAATGGTGCGCTCTTGCTCTAGGGCTTGAAAATAACGGGGATAGTCTTTGGCCCAGATCTCCGCCCCTTGAGTATGGGATCCCTTGGGGTTGTCCGGGGTAATTTCAAACTGATTGATGCAGCGAATACTGCAGCGCTCCGGCGTGTAGAGCCAGACCCCCACCCGTGCCACCTGCAGGGTATGGGCGGCTGTGGTACAAATCTGCCGCAGAGCAGCCTGTAGGTCTCCTTGGCTGAGGGCCTTGTGCCGGGTGAGCTCCCTCAGAGCCCGGTTGTGCTTCAACAGTTGCTGTTGGCTGCGCTGTAGCTGCCACTCCACCTGTTTGCGTGCTGTAATGTCCTGACAGGAGCCGACAATTCGGCTGATCGGCTTGTTCTCCTCGGCAACCGGAGAAAGGGTGACGATCAGAATGTGGCTCGGCGCTGGGTCGGGAGCGGCAGAGGCAGTTAAGCTCAGCTCGAAGCTCACTTGCCGGCGATGGGTGAGGCAGCGCTCGGTGTGCAGTTGAATCTGCGCTGCTATAGAAGGGGGCAGACACCTCTGGAGCTCTTCTCCCTCGATAGGTCGAGAGGAGAGAAAAAACATCCTGCGAAAGGCCGGGTTACCCACCAAAAACCGATAGCGCGGCTGGGGCGAGCCTTGTTCTGGCTCCGGGGGCAGGTACTCGAGGACAAACAACCCATCGCTGACACTCTCGAACATGGTGCGCAGCACAGCCCGCCCCCGAGTTTGCACCGGGCGCCCACGGTACATGACTTGGGGATTCCACAGATCAGCCCGCACCAGCGCATCATAAACGCTGCCAGCCTGATCTGGCCCAGCAGTCCCCCTTTCAACCATAGGCTAGAAGTACCCAGTAGATTCGGACAACGGGAAGGAGGAGTCGAAAGAGACGGCTCTGCAGTACGCCCTACCTTTTATAAACATTCATCTTATAAGCATTCACCCTACAGATATCTGCTCATTAATTACAGATTGCTGAAGAAGCGTTTGTATCACTCAGTACAAAAGATCCCAGCGCTGGCACGAGCTTTCAGGTGTTCCGGCGGGGATATTCTTTGAAGCAACTCTTGCAGGTTAATCAAGAACTCTGTCCTGCCGGCGTGAGGAGACCTGCGCTGCCGTTTTCAAGGTTAAACCGCTTCTGGCTCCCGAACTTGTTCTACCCGTACATCGACACGCTTGGGAAGGAACCAGGCTCCTATTAGTTAGAACTGCTCTCATTAGAAAGAACCTCAGCTAGCCCTGGAAAAGGGATCCCTGCCAGACCCAGGATGGCTAATTCCGCGGGCGTGGGATCCCCGATGCATCCAAGGCAAGAGAGGAAGACTGATGGATACAACTCCACCACTCAACCGAGTAACAGCATAGCTCTATTGAGATTAGCTTTCAATAGCGTGCCGGCAAAGTAGGGATCCTCTTTGATAAAGACTTGCATTAAGCTTGAGGAGTCTGGTAGAGTGCTTACCCAAGTAGCAATTGCTAAAGATTTGCAGTTAAGTCTTCTCAGGAGAACAAGCTGCGGAGTGGCAAGCATGGCATGGCAACAGGTTCAGGCGGGGGTGTGGTGTAGGCAGTTGGGGCAATTGGCGCCTCAGTGGTGGTTGGGCTGGAGTCTGGAGCAGGGCTTTCGGCTCTACCGCAAAGAAGTTTCCTCTGCTCTGCCTTCTCTCTCTGCTTTGAGGATTCGCTACCAAGAGCGAGATGGCTGGCTGGACGTGTTTCTGGGAGAAGCGGAGCAATGTAACCGACGACGGCGCAGCCTTTTGGATCCGGCAGCGCGGGTAGCCTTGCACTACATGCCGGAAGATTTAGCTCAGATTCAGTCCCTAAAGTGTCCTCACGAGCGCATTCCTCCGCAGCTTTGGCAGCGGCTAACCCAGCAGCCGGGTTGAGGACTGTTGAAGGTTAGAGGGCTATTTATTGTTTTTATTGTTTCGGATGGATCCAGTCCGCTGCGGCAACCGATCCTGCCTCTTCTCGCCTTTCCAGTTCTTCTGGAGAGCGGTAGCCTGTTTTTTTCTTCCTCTAGGCAGGCTTAAGCTGGAGAACGAAGAGTAGCGGCTGCAGCCATGACTGTTTCTAAGCACCAACCCAAGCAGCGCTCCCAGCAGCAGGTCGAGGGGCTGACTTCTCGCCGCCTTTTGAAGGGATCCATCATCGGCGCCGGCCAGGTAGGCATGGCCTGTGCCTACTCGATGGTAATCCAGAACACTCTGGATGAGCTGGTCCTTCACGACATCGACCGCAACAAGCTGGAAGGGGAAGTGATGGATCTGGTGCACGGGATCCCCTTTGTGGAGCCGACGCGGATACGGGCAGGGGAACTGGCTGATTGCGCCGGGTCAGATGTAGTGATTTTAACGGCAGGGGCTAAGCAGCGGCCTGGAGAAACCCGTTTGGATTTGGTGCAGCGCAACGTCGAGATCTTCAAAGGCTTGATCCCGGCCTTGATGGCGCATTGCCCTGACACACTCCTTTTGGTGGTGAGCAATCCCGTTGACATCATGACTTACGTTTCCCTGAAGTTGTCGGGGTTGCCGGCAGGGCAGGTAATTGGGTCGGGGACGGTTTTGGACACAGCCCGCTTTCGCTATCTTTTGGCGGAGCGCCTGGGGGTGGATCCGCGTAGCCTGCACGCCTACATCATCGGCGAACATGGAGATAGCGAGGTGGCCGTTTGGAGCAAGGTGAACATCGCCGGCACCCCGATTGGGGAACTCTCGCCGGACTGGGATCCCGCCTATTTGGGGGATATCTTCGAGCAGGTGCGCAACGCTGCCTACGAGATCATCCGTCGCAAAGGGGCCACCAGCTACGCCATCGGGTTAGGGGTGACGCAAATTGTCCAAGCCCTGCTGCGGGATCAACACCGCGTTTTAACCGTGAGCAGCCTCACCCAAGGGGAGTACGATCTGCCAGAGGTCTGTCTCAGCTTGCCCAGAGTGGTCGGGCGGCAGGGGGTGGAACGCACGCTGGCCATGTCCCTCACCGAGAGCGAGCGCAAGCAGCTGCACCGCTCGGCCCAGATCTTGCGGCAAGTCATCGACAGCATCCGGTGGTAGCCTAGATCTCCTGGACTTTTGTCGCTCCCCTCCAAGCTGGGGGATCCCTTGGTCAGTGGGCGAGGGCCGCAGCTGGCGGCAGGAGGTGGTCTATGGAAGCAGAGGTGCAACAGGGGCAGCAATCGCCTGAGGGCCAACTGGAGAAGCGCCCCCCTTCTCCGCCTTGGGCCGGGATCCCCTTACAGAGGGGCCTCGGTCACCGGGTACGGCAGCACGTCAATCCCCTGCAGGCGCAGTATCAGCAGCCCGCCCCCCCACCCCATTGGGAACGGGTATACCGGCGGCTGGGGCAGCCCTTTCATCTGGATATCGGCACAGGGAGCGGACGATTTCTGCTGCGCATTGCTCAGGAGCAGCCCGACTGGAACTTCCTAGGGGTAGAGATTCGGCAGGCGCTGGTGGAGCGGGCCAATGCCTGGCGGGATGAGCTGGGGCTGGATAACGTCCATTTTCTGTTTGCCAACATCAATGTCTCTTTGCGGCATCTGTTTGCGCCGGGGGATCTCAGCCGGGTGACCATCCTATTTCCGGATCCCTGGTTCAAAAAGCGCCATCACAAACGGCGGATCGTCCAGCCCCAACTGGTGGCGGATCTGGCTCTGCTGCTGCGACCGGGCAGCCCCGTCTTCCTGCAATCGGATATCCAAGAGGTGGCCGAAGAAATGGCAGCTCGATTTTTAGAGCATCCGCAGTTTTGGGATCCCCATCAGGGGCCTTTGGACTCCAATCCCCTCGGCATTCCCACCGAGCGGGAGTGGCAGTGTCTGCAATTGGATCTGCCCATCTATCGCTATTGGCTGGAGCGCCGGTGACAACGGGGCAAAGCAGTAATAACAACTCCATTCCGCCAAGACAAACAGAAGATAGGATATAACCCGCTTGAGTTGGATCCGTTGCCGCAATGTCTCACCCTGAAGCCACGGCCTTTGCCGACCCCTCTTCTGCTCGGCTTTCTGTTCGCCGTGGGATCCTCAACCTGCTGAGCCTATTGGCCATTGTGATTGTCGGGCTTTCTCTTTCCAGCAGTTGGTTTCAGCCGCCGCCCCAAACGCAGTTGGATTTGTTGCAAACCGATCTCGCCCTGCAGGCTTCCCGCACCCTCGATGATCCCCGCTATCAGGATCTGGCACGGGCGCTTTTGGGCCAGGATGTGTTCAAGGTGGCCCAAAATCGCTATCAGCAGACTGCCGATAACTACGCCGAACGCCTGAAACGCTTGAAGCGGCTGACCCGGTCAACTCCTGCTGGCGAATCTGAGGCGACCAGCCCAGAACCTGCCCAATCTCCAGAGGTGGATCCTGCCCTTCTGGCCTCAATGCAAGATTTGCAGACGGAGCTGGATGCGCTTTGGCTGCGCCTGGGCTTGCTCTATGCCTACCAAGAAGATCTGGAAGCTGCTCGGCAGCAATGGCAGCAGATCATCGACCTGGAACGTCCCAAAGTGCTCCGCGCCGCTGGCGCGATGGAGGTGGAATCGAGTCAAAAGAGAGCAGCCCAGGTTCTACAGGGACTGTGGGGAACACCGCGGCGCATCTTGCCAGAGGCGGAGGTGCAGATTCGCAATCATCTGGATGGTTGGTTTGAGGCGGTGGCTCTGCAACAGCTTTACCGACTGCAGCAGCGCAGCGATAGCCTAAATGCCCTCAACCAACAGCAGGAAAAATTGGCCTTGGCGGCTCTATTTCGACTGGCGGTGGTGGGCGGGATCCCCGTGCTGGGGGCACTGCTGGGGTTGATGCTCTTGTTGGGCTGGCTGGGCTGGAGCCTTTGGCGCAAACGTCCGCTTCTGGGCTCTGCTTGGGAAGTGCCTTGGCCGGGGATCGGGGCGCAAGCGGTGCTGACCGGCTGGTTTTTGGGGTTTATTGCCCTCAACGCTTTGGTGCCTCGACTTTACATCATCATTCTCCGCCTGGGGGCAGAGCAGCTCAGCCCTTGGCACCAGGCGGTGGCCCTGTTTCTCACCTACAACTCCGGCGCTGTGCTGGGGGCGGGGTTGTTGTACCGTCTCTTGCACACCTACCCCGGCTGGCAGAGGGTGCTGCAGGTGCGGTTGTGGGACCCTTGGCTGCTGTGGGGCCTGTGTGGCTACTGGGTGGCCTTGCCTTTGGTGGTGCTGGCAGCGGCGCTGTCGCAGTTGCTGCTGCCGCAGGCAGGGGGTGGGAACCCTATTCTGCCTCTGCTGCTGGACAGCCATGGCTGGGGGGCGCGGTTGGTGTTTTTGGCCGTGGTGTCTGTCTGTGCCCCTGTTTTTGAGGAGGTGCTGTTCCGGGGCTTTTGGCTGCCCACCCTAAGCCGCCACCTGCCTATGGGGGCCGCCATTGTGCTCAGCGCCTTTACCTTTGCCCTTGCCCACCTCAACCTCTCTGATCTGCTGCCTCTGACCATGCTGGGGGTGGTGCTGGGGGTGGTGTACAGCCACAGCCGCAACCTGCTGGCTCCCATCCTGCTGCACAGCCTCTGGAATACGGGATCCCTGGTCACGCTGCTGGTGCTAGGGGGTGCGCGTTAAGGGGGGCTCTGCCTACTTTTTCCTGCCGAAGAGGCGGCTCCAGAACCCGCCGTTGTCCTCCTTACGGGGAGGTGGCACCACTTTCTGAGCCTGTGACGTTTGACGGCTGGCCACTCGCGTTGGCGGGACGGAGTCCTTGGGGACGGGAACGGGCTGTTGAGTGGTGACTTGCTGCATCCAACGGCGCACTTCTGCCATCAACTCGGCGTTGGCGGGTTCTAGGCGGCTGACCTGCAAAAAGTCTGCTTTGGCCATGCCGGTATTCCCCTGCTTCAGGTGGGCAATGCCCCGGTGCAGGTAGTAGCGGGCCACGTTGGGCTCAGCGCTGATGGCAAAGTTCAGATACTGCACCGCATCCCGGTATTGCTTGCGCTCGATCATGTCCAAGGCTTGGATAAAGCGGGTTTCCGCAGGGCTGAACTTGGGGGCAGGCGGTGGGGTGGGAACGGGCTGAACAGGGGGACGGCTGGGCGGAGCAACGACGGGGGAGGCTGGGATCCCACCCACAGTGGTACGGCTGGGGGAAGGGGTTGGGATCCCGGTCGCGGTAGTGGTTCTAGAGGCAGGGGCTAGGCTCCCCTGGTAGCCGGCTTTGAGCAACAAATAGGCCAGGTTCAGCTCGCTCAACTGCTCGGTTTTCTCCAGCAGGGTTTCCATGGAGCTGTATTGCTCTTTGGCCAGCTTCTCCACCCGTCTGACATACTCTTCCTGCCAATGGGGGTGCTCGGCCAAGCCCTTGACGGCTTCCCCAGAGGGCCAAAGATCCGGGGGGGGCGTCTCCAAAAGGCGTTTGATCCGCATTTTGAGCACCGTTTCATATTCCCCTCGCTCCCGCTCTTTGGTCAGCACTTCGTTGGCCGGGTTGACCAGCTTGGCAAAGAGGATGTTGGCGCGCTCTGCACCTTCGGGATCCCCCACAAACCGATCCGGGTGGAGGGCCTTGGCCGCCTGCAGGTAGCCGCGCCGGATCCCCTTGGAGTCGGCGGTAAGGGGCACGCCTAAGATGGCGAAATGGTCAGTCTCGTAGCGGGCTAGTCCTCGGTTGAGGCGGGGGACATTAGAGTTGGATCCCATAGTTGCCACTTCTCTAAAATCTGCTGCAAGGTTCCGTTTTCGATCAGGCTGGAAATCGCCCCATCCACAGCTTCCTTCAGGGAAGGATGCTGAGAGGATACTACTCCCACCAGAGGCATGGGGAACAGGGGCGGCCCCACCAGGCGCAGCCGGGATCCAGCTTGGCGCAGGTTTAGGGCGGCAACAGGCTGATCGACCAGCACAGCATCCAACTGGCCAGCCTGTAGCTGAGCAAACAAGCGCTCAGGGTTACTGGTGGCAAAGAGACGAATGGCGTTGCCTCTCCTCTCGTTGTACGCCTCCAGCAGGGCTGCCCCTGTACTATTGACTACGATGCCCACTTTGCGGCCAAATAGTTGCGACAGTGCTTCAATGGCCGGTTCCTCTGGCCCAGAGGTGGGGAAGGGATCCCGTACCACCAAGCGCTGCGGGCTGAGATAGTAGGGCCGGGTGGCCAGAAACTGCTCCGGATCCAAGCCCAAAGCTTCCCGCGCCCCCCAGATCAAGTCCACCTCATCCGCTTGCAAAGCTGCCAACTGTTCGCTCCAGGCCACATAGATGGGATCCACCTGCACCTGAAGGATTTGGGCCAACGCCTCCAGGATATCCCACTCGAAGCCGGCGTAGGTTTGTCGCTCCAAGTCGGTGTAGAGATAAGCCGGCCCCAAACTGGGATCCAAGCCAACTCGAATGCGCCCCCGAGCTTGGATCTCAGTCCAACGGGAATCAGGGGGCTGTGCCTGCTCGGTGGGGGCGACTTTCCCTTGTGCCGGCTGAGGGTAACCGGGGCCAGCAGTGGCAACCCCAAGGGCCATCGCTCCCAAGAGGAGAGCCAGGCCGAACTGTGCCGCCCGGCAGCGATGTCGCTGTTTTCCGGGGAGTCCGCTAACCCATCTCCTATCTACCCTGCCCAACATAGGGTTCTTGGAATCTTCTTGATTATTCCTCGATTATTCCTCGATTATTCCTCGATTATTCGTCAGCTACTTCTGTCTTCAATTCAACTCAACTGGGGAGCTTTCCCGGTTCTGATAGGCTGGGCGTGGATCCCGCCGCATGGGAAAGGAGACCGGCAAAGGCTGTACTTGGGCCAATTCTTCTTGCAGAGCAGCGTGTAACCAGCCATTGCTGGCCAACAGTCGGCCACTGTAAACGTCCACCGGGCTGCCATCATAAGCGGTCACCTTGCCGCCTGCCTCCCGCACCAGAACGATCCCTGCGGCAATGTCCCAAGGGGAGAGGCCCCGCTCCCAGTAGCCATCCAACTGACCGGTGGCCACATAGGCCAAATCCAGAGCTGCAGATCCGCCGCGCCGTACTCCTTGGGTGAGATGGGTAAAGTGGCAAAACTCGGCGTAGTTGTTGTCGGGGGTTTCGCGACGATCATAGGCAAAGCCGGTCACCAGCAAGCTCCGAGACAATTCAGCCGTTGTGGAGACTCGAATGGGTTGGCGGTTGCGGGTAGCCCCCATCCCTTGGACGGCGCGAAACAGATCCCCGCGAAAAACGTCACAAACAACCCCCAAAACCGGCTCCCGCCCCTGCAGCAAACCAATGGAGACGGCAGCGAAAGGGTAACCGTGGGCAAAGTTGGTGGTGCCATCTAGGGGATCGATCATCCAAGCGTAGGCGCCCTCCGGAGATCCCTGCTGGCCAGATTCTTCCGTCAAGATTACGTCTTCGGGGAAGTGCCGCCTCAAGATTTTTAAGATGAGATCCTCAGAAGCGCGATCCGCCGCCGTCACCAAGTCGCCCGGACGTTTCTCCTCAATGGCAAGGGTGCCCCCCACATAACTGCGCAGCAAAGCTCCTGCCTCCAGGGCAGCTTCTGTGGCCACATCCAACCGACGCAGCAGGGCCTCCGTCACACCCTCACCTCAAGGTTAAAAACCTGCTACTCAGAATAGCCCGCCTGAGGCTGTGGCTCCCAAGGGATCCCTGAAAGCCAAAATAGGCCCGACCCAAACCCAATTTTTTGGGAAAGGGGGTATCTCCAAGACTGCCTATAGTGTATAGTACAGTACACGAAAGCTTGTGGTTTTCCGCCAGATTGCCAAGACCAGGGTTTCTTTGAAAACAGCAGGGTTTTGGGGAACCATAGAGTTCAGGGCGTCAGGTTTGGAAAGCCAAGCTGCTGTGAATGGCGTTGAGCGTTGAGGGGGGAAGGCCGTTGTCACATAGCTACGACGATTTCTTTACCTCCACCACGGCGGTTGGTGGGGGGGATCCTCTTGCTTCTAGCTACAGCTTTGATCTGCCAGCAGATCTGTTCGATCGAGTCCCTGAGCAGCCGGTATCCCATCCGGAGTTCACCCTGTCCATCTGCCATCCTGTCCGGCCCTGCAGCTACATCCTGCGGGAGAGTATCTATACGCTTGGACGGGATCCCTCCAACGCCATCCAGATCGTCAATCGGTTTGTCTCGCGTCACCACGCTTACCTGGTGCGGGTGCCCACCAAGTCCAACCGGACAGGGTTTACCTATTGCCTGATCGACGGCAACCGCAAGGGCCAGTCCAGTACCAATGGGGTGTTTGTCAACGGCACGCGGGTGGCCACTCACTACCTGAGGAGCGGAGATGTCATCTATTTCGGGCCGGAGATCCGCGCCTATTTCTTCGAGGTGGCCCGCATTCTCCCTGTGAACCCCTTTGACATCGGCCCTGGCCTTGGCGAAGAGCTTCAGCTTCCCCACGACACAGGAAGCCACCGCAACCGTTGACAGATCTGTTGACAGATCTAAAGCTGCATCGCTAAATTAATTAAACCGGTTAAGCAATGTGAATTGGGGCATCGCCAAGCGGTAAGGCAGCGGGTTTTGGTCCCGCCATTCGGTGGTTCGAATCCATCTGCCCCAGCTTAAAATCCAACCGAGAGCACAAAGGCGCAAGCCCTTGGGATCCCGTGCAGACCGGAGGGTGCGGCTCTGGGCATCAGCAGGGCGGTTAACTAGGGGATTGCAGAGTCGCTTATGCCAACGGAGGCCCTGGCTTGGCGAGGCTGGCCGCGGAGAGAATGGCAACAACCAGAAACCAAGGGTGAGGGATCCGGGGTGAGCTGTTCAGGTCGATCCTTGATGGTGGTGGGAACTTCTTCCCATGTGGGCAAAACCCTTTTGGTGACAGCCCTCTGTCGCATTCTCAAGAAAGCGGGAAAAAGGGTCGCCCCCTTCAAAGCTCAGAATATGTCCCTCAACGCCTATGTCACCCCAGACGGCAAGGAGATTGCCTACGCGCAGGCTCTGCAAGCTTGGGCTGCCGGGATCCCCCCTGCGGTGGAGATGAACCCAATCCTTCTGAAGCCCCAGGGCAACCTGACTTCCCAGATCGTCTTGAACGGAGTGGCGGTGGGCACCTACCGCGCCGGAGAGTATTACGAGCGCTGGTTTGCGCCGGCCTGGCAAGCGGTCAAAGAAGCCCTTGCTCGCCTACAACAGCAGTACGACTGGATCCTTTGCGAGGGGGCAGGCAGTCCGGCAGAGGTGAACCTCAAACATCGAGACTTGGCGAACATGCGGGTTGCCTTGCATTTGGGATCCCCCACTTGGCTGGTGGCAGACATCGACCGAGGTGGGGCGCTGGCCCATGTGGTGGGCACGCTCCAACTGCTGGAACCCGAAGAACGGGCCCTGATCCGGGGCATTGTCATCAACAAGTTTCGGGGCTCGCGGGAACTGTTGCAGCCCGGCCTGGATTGGCTGGAAAACTACACCGGGATCCCAGTTGTCGGGGTCTTGCCTTGGTTGGATTGGGTTCTGCCCCAAGAGGATTCGATGGGAATTGAGGCCAGCCCCCAGCTCTGGGAAGATCGGGCCGGTCGCCAAGCCCTGAGGGAGGGGCGACTGGAGATTGCTGTGGTGCGTCTGCCCCAGGTGGCCAATTTCTCGGATTTTGACCCCTTGTTGGCGGAGCCCACCGTCCATCTGCGCTGGGTTCACCCCGGCCAAAGTTTGGGATCCCCGGATGTGGTCATCCTGCCCGGCAGCAAGACCACCCTCAACGATCTGTTCGCGTTGCAAAAGACCGGCTTGGCCGAGCAACTGCGCCAATACTCCGGCCATATCGTCGGCATTTGCGGCGGACTGCAAATGTTGGGAGAAACCATCGCCGATCCCGAAGGCTGGGAGGGGATCGCCGGCACCTACCCAGGGCTGGGCTTTCTCCCTTTGACCACCGTTTTACAACCCACCAAGGTCACCCAGCAGGTGCAGACCCAAAGCCGATGGCCTGCCCTGGCCCCCATTCAGGGGTACGAAATTCATCAGGGATCCACCCAGGCGGATCCCTCTGGCTGCCTGCCGCTGTTCGAGCAAGAGAACCTGGGCTGGCGGGATCCCACGGGTCGGATTTGGGGCAGCTATCTGCATGGCCTGTTTGACAACCACCTGTGGCGGCGACAATGGCTGAACTGGCTGCGCCGACAAAAAGGCTGGGATCCCTTGCCGGATCTGGAGGGCCACTATGCTCAGCAGCGGGAGCAATTGCTGGAGCGCCTGGCCGATCTGTGGCAGCCTCACCTGGACTTGGGCCTGTTGATGGAATAGCCCATCGGCGATGGGGGAGAGAAGTGGGGTGGGAGGCTATGTTGCGCCAGGTTACGCCAGCGCGACCGGAAATCCAGGATCCACTCAACCGGTTGCCTCGGCTACCTCTGCCTGACCCGAAGAAGTCCCTGTAGCTTGTTCGCGAAAGCGTCACGCAGCGGTAAGGGCGCGATCCAACAATTCCATCGGGTGATAGATGGGGATCCCGGCTTTGCCCTGTAGGCGCAGATGTTTCTGGATTTGTAGGCGGCAGCCGATATTGGCAGAGACAATCCCCTGAGCACCGGTGTTAAGCAAGTTCTTTACCTTCTGGGATCCCAGCTCATCCGCCACCTGGGGTTGCAACAGGTTGTAGACGCCGGAGCTACCACAGCAGAGGGCCGCATCGACGGGATCCCGCAGCTCCAGCCCCGGGATTTGCCGCAACAGGTGTCGAGGTTCCTGGCTGAGCTGCTGCCCATGCAGCATGTGACAGGCATCCTGGTAGACCAGCACCAGGGGTTCCGGCT
Organism: Synechococcus sp. W55.1; assembly: GCF_047461655.1. Lineage (NCBI taxonomy): Bacteria > Bacillati > Cyanobacteriota > Cyanophyceae > Synechococcales > Synechococcaceae > Synechococcus > Synechococcus sp. W55.1. Next base: position 7,847 of record NZ_JANSHN010000012.1, on the reverse strand, counting down.
GCAGCGGGTGTAGGGGAGCCGTTAACCCCACCTGAGCGAGAAACTCCTGAATGTCCTTGACCTGGGCGGCAAATCGGGCTGCCTTCTCTTTGTAGTCGGGATCCCTGGCCAATAGGTGGCCATAGTCTTTCAGGGTATGTCCGCAGCCGGAAGCGGTGATCAGAATGGCATCTAACTCACAATTGGCAAAGGCATCGATCATCTGGCGGGCCAGGGTTTCCGCCTGCTGCAGTTGCCCTTGATGGTGGGGCAAGGCCGCACAACAGCCCTGGACAGGCGGGATCACCACCTCACAGCCGTTGTGGGTCAAGACGCGAATGCTGGCCTCATTCACCTGCGGGGCAAACAGGCGCTGCACGCAGCCCAAAATGAGTCCCACCCGAAAACGGCGTTCTCCCACCGCCGGGATCCGCTCAGGGTAACGCTTGGGCAGCAGTTGCTCCACCTCCAGGGGGGGCATCAGGGATTCCATGGCCGCCAAACGCGGGGAGACCTTTTCCAGACCCTTTCGGATCCAAGCGCCGATCCCCATTTTTTGGTACAGCCAGAGAGGCCACAGCAGCGGTTGCAGCCGCTCCGGGTAAGGAAACACCGAGAAGATGAACTGGCGGTAAAGCCGATCCCAAAGGCTACGTGGGTAGTTGCGTTCGATTTGCGGGCGGGTGGCGGCAATTAAGCGGTCATATTGCACCCCCGATGGACAGGCCGTAACACAGGCCAAACAGCCCAAACAACTGTCGAAGTGGGAAACCGTAGCCGCCGAGAGGGAGATTTGACCTTGGTTGAGAGCCTCCATCTGATAGATGCGCCCCCGCGGCGAGTCCGTCTCTTTGCCGATTACACGGTAGCTGGGGCAGGTGGTCAGGCAAAACCCGCAATGCACGCAGGCATCGATCAGCTTGGGATCCGGGGGATCCACGCCGTCAAAACTTGGCCCTTTGGATACGTTCATCGGCCTCTAGCTCTCAGCACAAAAGCCTGCTGTACAGACTCAATCTTGCCTTTTGGCTTGTTTTGGGGTTTTGGAGGTGCCCCCGTTTCCTGCATCTTAATCCGGGAACAAAGCGGCTGAGGCGTTCTATCCAGATCCAGACGCTCCTTTCGTCCGTACTACCCTGAAGAAGGGACTCCCCGGACGGATTCCCTCTCAATCGATCCCTCGTTAACCCTCTTCGAGTTGTCTGTGCTCTGCACAGCACGGAGTGCTATGAAAGTGCAACACCTCTTCACCTCAGCTCTTGTGGGCGCAGCCCTCTCCAGTTTGAGCCTGCCCACCGCCGCTCTGGCCCAAGCCAACCTGCGGGAACTCCCTCCAGACCTGGCAGAACAGCTAACCACAGAGCAAATTTTGCAAGCCTGCGCCAACAACCAAGCAGATACTTTGCCCAGCCCTTTCCCGGATGTGGTGCCAAGCGATTGGGCCTACAAGGCAGTGCTCACCCTCTACTACTGTGGAGCCTACCGAGGGGCCATTCCACCGGAGCAATTCCGGCGCTACTTGGAGCAACAACGGGGATCCCAAACTTAGGTGGGCCTGCACCTCAAGCCGGATACATCTCCTGGATGAGGTGGGCATAGCGCTCAGCCACCGGGTTGCGCTTGATCTTCAGGGTCTGGGTCATAAGGCCGTTTTCCACGCTCAGCGGCTCCGGCAAGAAGCGAAAGTCGCTGACCTGCTCGTCGGGCCGGTAGCCAGGGCGTTCTTGGATGCGGCGGCGCACCTCCTGCAAAATCAAGGTGCGGGTCTGGGGCTGGGCCAGCAGCTCGGCATCCTCAGCCGGGATCCCTTGCTCGGCAGCCCAGGCTTTGAGGGCATCGAGGTTGGGGTAGATGAGGGCAGCCAATTTCTTTTGGTCTTGCCCGACGATCACGATCTGACTGATGTAAGGAGACTGCAGACAAGCATCTTCCAGCGGCTGGGGCTCGATGTTCTCCCCATTGAGTAGGACAATGACATCCTTGGCTCTGCCGGTGATCACCAGTTGCCCGTCGGGGGTGAGCCAGCCCAGATCCCCGGTTTCAAACCAGCCGTCGGAGCTGAGCACCTTGGCAGTGGCTTCCGGGTTGTTGTAGTAGCCCATCATCACCTGCGGGCCACGGGCCAGGATTAGTCCTTTTTCTCCAGGGGGCAGCGGCTGTCGAGTTTCAGGATCCACAATGCGAAACTCCGTCCCCGGCAGAGGGGGGCCAGCCGTACCGCGCACATTGTTGTCTGGACGCCGCGCGCACAACACCGGCGAAGTTTCGGTGAGGCCGTAGCCATTCAAGATGGAAATGCCCACCACCTCGTAGAACAGATCCAAGTAGGCAGGCAGGGATCCACCGCCGCTGATGGCATGTTGAAAATTGGGGCCCAACGCCCGTCGTACCTTGCGGTAGATCAGCACATCGGCCAATCGGTGCAGGGGCCAGAGCAGCCAATGTTGCAGGCGAGCCTGCAGGCGCACCCAGGGGCTGACTCCGTAATGCAAAATCGACTGGTTGCGAGCTATCCGTCCAGAGAGCACATACCTCTCACTCACGGCCATCAGAGCGCGGATCAGCCGCTGCATCAGGGGGCTTTTCTCTTTGAATTGCCGTTGGATCCCTTCATAAACGGTTTCCCAAATCCGCGGCACTGCCACCAGAAAATGGGGGTGCTCCTGTTGGAAATCTTGTTTGATAAAGCGAGGGCTGGTATAGACCAGCATGCAGGCACGGCTGAGGAGAAAATACTCGCAAGCCCGCTCATAAGAGTGCCAAGTGGGCAGAATGGTCAACACCTTATTCCCCGGTTGTGGCTGTACGACCACGCCCAAGTTCTCCACCTGGTGCATCAGGTTGCCGTGGCTGAGCATCACCCCCTTGGGCCGACCGGAGGTGCCGGAGGTGTAGATGATGGTGGCCAGTTGGGATCGCTCCAGCTTTGGGGGTTGGTAGGTGTGTTCCCGACCCTTTTGCAGCCATTGGGAAAAGTTCAGCACCCCTGCTTCCTGCTCATCGGAAAGCAACAGCAGCCGTTCCAGGCCCAGCTCCTGCACATCCGGCCGGATCCGCCTCAGGGTCTTCAGATCCTGAGCAATCAGGGCCGTGCTACCGGAGTGGCGCAAGATGTAGCCCAGCTCACTGGGATCCGCCACAGCGCTGCGGGGCACATTCACAGCTCCCGTGAACATCGTGGCCAGATCGGCCATCAGCCAGCGGGGGGAGTTATCGGCAAAAATGGCCACCCGATCCCCCGGGCAAATGCCCAAAGCCTGCAGGCCAGCCGCCAGGGTTTGAATGCGGCGAAACAGCTCTCCATAAGACATCTCGAAAACTGGCTGCGCGTGGGGATCCCGTAGGGCAACCTGACCGGCAAACTCTTCCGCCAGCACTTGCCAAACGTTCAGCAGCGTCGTCTCAGGGGCAGTGGGAGTAGCAGAAGCGGCAGCAGTTGTCATAGATCTGTACCGTAAATTACGTTTACAGTCTATTAAACCCAGCCTCTCTCCCCAGGTGTCGCTAGGACAGTTCCCAGCCTGTCACCCCATTCACCATCTTCCCCTTGCGGGGAAAAGGTAGGGATCAACACTATAAAATCTTGCGCTGGCAGAACCAGGGTGGTGATTGCTCGCCCCGGCAGATTGCGCACAAAACTTTACAATTTTGATCAAACCGGATCCCATATCTCCCATGGGGATCCCGGCTGTAAGCTTCATGTAAACTACCCGACCCTGACTGCTTCGCAGTACGGGGCGGGCTTTCGGTAGCCCTGCAGTTGGCAAGCCAACCACGTTCGCGAAGCGAGCCGTAGGCTTGACCTCTAGGCTGGTTTACAGCAGCCCCCAAAAGCGCAATCCCATTCGCACCGTTAAAATCCGCATCCCCTTCCCAACCGCAGTGCCCGCATTTGAACTGCTTACCCTTGCGATAGGATTGAGCGGAGTCGGGATGAATATGCAGGCACTTGTGGCAGATCTGCGAGGTATAGGCCGCAGGGACAACTACCACTTTGACACCCGCCCTCACAGCCTTGTATTCGATAAACCGCCGCAGCTGGTAGAACGCCCAGCTATTGCTACGCCGCCGCTCCTCACGACTGCGGGGGTGTTGATTGGTGCGTTCTCGAATGCCGCTTAAGTCCTCAATTGCAATGCAGGCAGAAAGAGATTGAGCTGTTTTAACGATGCGCTTAGCGATACTGTGGTTCACCCAAGCTTGAAAGCGTCTCTCTTTGCCAGACAGCCGTTGCAGCAGTTGACGGCATCGCCGCCTGCAACTGCGGGTGCCCTTACTGGCCTTGCGCTGAAGAGACGCTCTTAACCGACAGTAGTGATCTCGGACTTTGTTCAGCTGCTGTCCATTCCAGTCCATTCCAGTTGTCTCCTTCGGAGGTATGTGCAATGTCTCGCCGTCCCAGGTCAACACCAATCACCTTGTCGGTGTTCTGTTGCTTGGGGGGCTCTGCCTCGACACAAATCTGGATGGAGTAGGAGCCGTCCTTCCGCTGGACTAGGGTGGCCGATTTGGGGTTAGAGCCAGCCAGCATTCCCCTCTGGTAGTTGCCAATGGCTAGCTCAAAGTGTTCTCTTCCATCAACCGTGGCAAGCGACACTGTCCAGTCTTTCTCGCGAAACGAGAAGATACGTGCATCGTAGGTAACGAACCTACGCTTGAACTCTTTAACTGGACGGTTGCGCTGTCTCGCCACTTTGCGAGCGCCTGCCACCCGTCTGCAGACCTGCTGGGCCAGATTACTGGACAAGCCAAACCGAGCGCGAATCTGGTAATAGCAAAGGGATTGGAGTTTGACTGCGTTGACTACTTTTTCTGGTGTGTTTTGGTTGACCCAGTTCAACGCCTGCACAAAGGCATCCATTGTCGCATCCAACTTTGCGGCCTGGGACTGGGACACCTTGAGTTTGCAAGCTACAGTCAGGGCTTGGGTCATGCGCCGATTGTACTTCATCAAGGAAGGCCGCATTCCTCTCGGCACTGACCCTGGATAGTGGTGAGTGGGTAGTGACTAGCCACTAGTCACTAGCCACTAATGTAGAGTGCGGGGCTCCTGCGGGCTCTAGCTGAAGTTCGAGAAGGCCGCGCAGGATCAGGACAAAGGCTCCTAGGGATTTTGTTTCACTTTTTCCATCTTCCCATTCGGCAACAATCTCTTCATCAAGTGGTGAAGTCTTGCCAAAAGTAAGCCAGGATCAGCGTAGGGCTCCACAGGCATCTTTTCCCTCACCCTTAACCTCTCTTCCAATGAAAGAAATGGGGTCACGCCATCCTCGCAATAGGCAGCCATTGTCTTCGGCCCTGCCGACAAGGAGAAAAAGCAGGCGGGGATCCATAAGCCCATAAAGCAAACAGCTGCGGTGTTATCCACAGCTTGAGCAGAGTCCAGATCTGAGCAGCTCATCGTTTCTGGAGGCTGTGTATCGGTGATCAACCCATTCTCATCCTTCCGGTGGAGACATTCTTCTCGCTCTCCAGCTGGGATCCCAGAGTCCCCCGACGCTGCGGATCCCTTTGCTTCCCAACGGGAGCAGATGGTCAAGAAACAGCTCATCAAACGAGGGATCCGAGATCCACGGGTACTGGAAGCCATGGGAAAAGTGCCGCGTCACCTTTTTGTCCCCTCTGATTTGCGGGATCGGGCCTACAGGGATTGCCCTCTGCCCATCGGCTATGGCCAGACCATTTCTCAGCCCTATATTGTTGCTTTTATGACAGAAGCTGCTCGCCTCACGCCTGAATCGGTGGTGTTGGAAATCGGCACCGGCTCCGGCTATCAGGCGGCTGTTTTGGCAGAGCTGGCCCGGCAAGTGTATAGCCTGGAGCGTCTGTCCCCATTGGCTGCTCAAGCTCAACAAACCCTCGCTGCCCTGGGCTATCGCAATGTGGAAGTGCGTCAGGGGGATGGCTACCAAGGTTGGCCAGAGCATGCTCCCTACGATGCCATTCTGGTGACGGCAGCGCCCCCAACTGTGCCCATGGTGCTGCTGGATCAACTGGCGGTGGGGGGCACCTTGGTGGTGCCGGTGGGAGAAAGCCCTTCGGGCTCCGGTGCCCAGGGATCCCAGTCTTTGCTGATCCTCTGCAAAACAGCGCAAGGATGGGTTCAAAAAGGGGCTTTTCCGGTGCAGTTTGTGCCCATGGTCTAGGGTTTTGCCCCCTCTATTTCTGCCAAAAGATGGGCGCGAATTTGCAAAGCCAATTGTGGACGGTCGGTGATCAACCCTTGAACAACAGGATTTTGTCCTGCTGAGGCGGCAGAGGGCTGCAAACACAACTTCATCACTTCAGGATCGTTCACCGTCCAGACGTACAGAGGGATCCCGGCCTGTTCAGCTTCAGCCAAGAACTGCAAGTCCACCCAACTGTAGTGGGGGGCCAGAAAATCCGCTCCCAACTCCCGGCAACGGGTAAATAAGGATCCCTTGGCTTGCAGCAACTCCCCAGACTTTTCCTCGATCAACAGACCAACCTTGGGGCCTTCGGGTTGCCAGGACAAAAGCGTTTTAACCCGCTGCACCGCCTGCGGCAAAAAGGAGGTGATCACCCATTCTTCCGGAGCCAGAATATCGCCAATGAGGGCAAGAACCTGCTCTTCATAGCCGCCTTCTTTCAGCTCAATGTCGAGAGCAATCTTGCCCTTAAGGTACAACAGAGCCTCTTCAAGGGTGGGAATGGTGGGCTTGCAGGCCCGAATCTCGGCCCAGGTTAGCGCAGACAAAGGCTGTCCATCCAAATCGGCATCGTGAACAACGAGCGGGATCCCGTCTCGGCTGCGGCGCACATCCAGCTCAATTTGGTCGGCCCCCACTTCAACAGCAGCAGCAAAAGCGGCCAGGGTATTTTCCTCGGCGTGGGTGTGATCCCCACGGTGGGCGACGATCTGGGTGCAGGGGATCATGCTCGGTACCTTTGAAGCGGGGTTGGGCGCTAGGCTGCGCAGCTCCATGATGACTGGCCCTCGGTGACGCAGGAAGGGATCCCGGCGACTGGGAGGAAACGATAAGCTAAGGGAGTGGATTGGGTCTCTGAAGTCATGGACGCCGCCGAAATTGCCGCCTTGAAAGAGCGCATCAAGCTGATCCGCGAACGCCGGCCAGCAGTAGCCAAGCTGCTGGAAAAGCCAGATCTGGGCAGCTTGCGCGTGGATGTCAACCAAGCGCTGGAGGAGATCGACGAGTTGCTCTACGAGTTCGAGCAGACTTTTGGCCCGGAAAGCTAGAGGGCTAGCTACCGACAAGCCGTTGCAACTGGGCCAGAACCTCAGCACTGTGGCGGCTGGGGTTCACGATTGGGTCGATTTCTCGCAAAATCCCCTCCGGGTCGATCAAGAACGTATTGCGCAGGGCAACATCGCCCATCCAGGAGCCGTAAGCTCGACTAACCGTACCATCGGGATCCGACAGCAAAGGAAACTGTAGCCCCTCTGCCGAGCAAAAGCGCTTGTGGGAGTCCACCGAGTCGGCGCTCACGCCCACAACCTGCGCCCCCATGGCCCGGAACTTGGGCAAATCTTGCTGAAAGCGGCGAGCCTCAATCGTACAGCCGGAAGTGAAGTCGCGGGGGTAAAAATACAACACCACCCACTCCCCACGAAAATCTGCCAGCTGCCGTATTTGCCCGGATTGATCCGGCAACGCGAACTCCGGCGCAGGAGAACCTATCGGCGGGAGAGGGGTAGTCCCCCACTGGGCCCAGGCAGGCTGAGCCATCCCAAAGCCCACAAGCAGGCCCACAACCAATCCCATGAGGTTTAACCAGCGCCAAACTCTGCCCACTTCCTTCACTGCCACTCTAGGTTGTGTTGATCTTTCATTTGAGCCAAAAGAGAGCACTGACGAGATAGAGAAAACTCAAGAAGTTCCTGGCCA